>LVBE01000161.1 GCA_001603105.1 Spirochaetales bacterium Spiro_03 | reverse complement strand
ACGTAGTATTTCATGATGACACCTCCATGTGTACTATATTCATTGGTTTCATCAATACCATTGCAAGAGGTGTGCCAACTTTCATACTAAAACAAACAAACAACTATATCTTGTTGTATATAAATGATTTATATACAGACTCAAAATTATCCGCGCCTTCTATTTACAGCATCAGCCAGATTCTATCTTCCCATATTGGCTCAGCTGACAGACGCTGGTCGTGACCATTGTGTCATTTTAACCCTACAGGTCCAAAAAAGACCAAAAACGGGCCAGAAGTGACTCGTCCTTGCGTGCTCAATGCACAAAGAGGCGGATTTTGTTGCAGATCATCACCATATTATGCTCGTCGCACGCCTCGATGACCTCATCATCGCGAACCGACCCTCCGCTTTGGGCGATATAGCGCACCCCACTTCGATAGGCGCGGTCGATATTGTCCCGGAAGGGGAAGAACGCGTCACTGGCCAAACTCACCTCATCGATTGCCGCGAGGATCGAGCGTCGCTCATCGCCGGAGAGCGGCTGCACCGATCCGGTGAAGAGCTCCTCACCTCTGGTGAGCTCGCCTCTGAGGTACTGGTCGATGGCGTTGTCCCGGACAGTTCTTCCGATCCCCTCCTTGAACGGCAAGGAGAGGATCAGATCACTTTTTCGCAGATGCCAGAGATCGGCTTTCTCACAGGCGAGGCGGACGCAGCCGATTCTCGACTGCTGCCCTGCCCCGACTCCGATGGCTTGGCCTCGCACAGCCACGCAGACGGAGTTCGATTGGGTGTATTTGAGGGTATTCAAGGCTACCAGCAGATCGAGCTTCGCCGTATCAGGCAGGGAGGTGTTCGCTGTCACAATGGGGGTGAGGATACGTTCGTCGAGGGTGATGACATTGCGATTCTGGGTGAGGGTGAGACCAAAGAGGGTGCGTCGCTCCATAAGGGGAGGCTCATAGGATGGATCGATCTGGATGATCAGGTAGGATCCTTGTTTTTTGCGCCTCAGGATCTTCAGAGCCGAGGGCTCATAGGCGGGGGCGATGATGCCATCGGAGACCTCCTTTGCTATCAGGCGCGCAGTACTCTCATCGCACATCGAGCTTAAGGCTATGAAGTCCCCAAACGACGAGAGGCGGTCAGCGCCCCGGGCCCTCACAAATGCCGTGGCCTGTTCGCTGAGCGCTTCGCCCTCGTCAATGAAGTACATCGCCCGTTCACGGCTGTCGAGCTTGAGCGCTACGGCGCTGCCGGCGGGGCTTGCATGCTTGAAGGAGGCGGCACTGACGAGGGAGGTGGCCGATTGAAGATCTCGGACTAGCTGCCAACCGAGCAGGGCATCGAGGATGTTGATGTAACCGGCTCGTCCATTGAGGATGGTCAGCGGAAGGTTACCGGCTTCAATCGACAGGTGCGCAGCCTCTTGGTGTGGGTTCAGTCCATACTTCAGTTCACATGTATCCATCGTGGTACTCCATCGGTACTGTTGATCAGCGCCACCCGCTCTTGCTCCTCAAGAAGCCAGAGAGCCGCTGCGAGGCGATAGCGTTCATCGGCGCTCTCATAGAGCCTTGTTAGTGCTGTCTCGGCACCACAGCCCACCGCACACTGGCAAGGCTCACCGCGATAGGAGGGCAGAACTGCACCATCACCGGCGTAGGTGTGGATCAGGTGGGCTCGGCCGGCCTGTGGCCAGCGGTAGGTCCAATGCGAGCGCTCACACTCCCCTGCCGCTTTGCGTAGGATCGAGATGGTATACCCCTTGTCTGTGGCCACGAGGCTGATGCGCGCAGTATAGTGCGGCTCATCGGGCTCGTAGGTCGACAGGGCAAGCGCCTGGGCTGGGCCTGCTGCCTTCAGCAGGGCGTCTTTGATCAGATCGCCATGATCGCCGTTGGCGATGATCAGAGAGGCTGGGCTGCGCTGCATCGCCGTATAGACCAAGAGGCTTGGGTCGATGAGCTGTGAGCGATCGGCTACGACCGTCTTGACCACTGCATCTTCATAGACCAATAGGCGGTTTCGGCTGGCAGGGCTGCGGGCAGTGAGCAGGTATGCGCCAAAGCGCACCCCGTCGGCCAGGGTGCCGGCGACGATGAGGCGCCCAGGATAGTCAGGCAGGTCCAGCATCGCGATCCCCCAAAAGCGTTTCTACCAACATAACCCCCTCTTCGACGCACGCCTCACAGCTAATCAGTGGCCCGCCATCTAGGCCAGTGAGGATCTCTTGACAGACCAGGCTCTTGGCACGCTGCTCAAAGCGGGCCACTGTCTCAGCGCACGTGGCGTAGGTGGCCTCCTTGGTAAGCGCGCCCGGAGCGCCGCCACTGGTGAGCAGGCCGATGACCGCCACCGCTCCACTGAGGGCGCCGCATGTGGCTTGTTTGCCGCCCATGCCGCCGCCAAAGCCCTCCATGATCTTGAAGAGTGTCGTCTCATCTAGGTCAAGGTGGTCGACGAACGCACATGCCACCGCCTGTGCGCAGTTATACCCCTTCGCCCGATTCTCTCGTGCCCGTTGTACATATATTGACGCCATCGCTCGCTCCTTAGCCGGAGTGTAACAAAAATCTCTATGGGGGGAAATGGCCGTAGAGGCGGTGGCCACAGCCCGGGCAGACGCCGTCGACCAAGGTAGACGAGATGGCAGCATCGCTTCGACCGATCAGGGGCCTTGCACACACCGGACAATAGGTAGTTCGATCGAAGCGGCAGTTGCCTGCGTAGACATGCGTGATACCATTGGCATGCGCTCGCTCACAGCTTTGGCGCACATACGCTTCGCCAGTGGCCGCCTCGGGGCCGTGGTAGTGCGGCACATAGCGCGACAGATGCCACACCGCTATCTTGCGCTGCACAAGGGCGGCGGCCAGATCGTCGAGAATAGCTGGGGTATGGACCCCCTCGATCACCATCGTGGTGACCTCGAGGTGATTTCCTGCCCTACTGATCGCCTCGATGCCATCGAGCACCGGCTTCCGATGGGACGCGCAGACGGTGCGATAGAAGGCCTCGTCGCCCTTCAGATCGACGTTGAAGGCGTCGATCAAGGGCAGCAGGCGCGTGAGGGCGGCGCTACTGAAACTGCCGTTGGTGACCATGATCGTGGCAAGGCCCGCCTCTTTTGCCCCGGTGGCTACCTCGATCATCCAATCCTGCCACACCATCGGCTCACTGTAGGTGAAGCTGATCGACGGACTGTTATGGCTGAGGGCGAGGGCCACCACCTCCATCGGCTCCATGGTCCCCCTGGTTCGAGCGCTGTGATACTGTGGTTGGCTGATCGAATAGTTTTGGCAAAAGGAGCAGCGAAAGTTGCAGCCAAACAGGGCAACTGAGAGGGTGTGATGGCCGGGCTTATAGTGATACAGCGGCTTTTTCTCCACCGGATCGAGGGCGAGGGCCACCACCTCGCCCCACCCCAACGTCACTACGCGGTCTCCCTGGTTCTGCCGCACACCGCATATACCGATCGCCCCGTCGTCAAGAGAGCAGAGTCGATAACAGAAATCACAGCGTCGGTTCATCGCCAAAGACCTCTGCCTGAAACACGTCAAGACGACAGCGCCGGTTGTGGTGGATACCGACCTCAAGCCCTGCCTTCAGGGCAAGGTGGGCGAGCAGCTGGCTTCGGTCCCACCCCTGCTCGGTCGCCACCTGGGGTAAAAAGAGAGCGCGCTGTGATCCATAGGTGAGGATGACCCCGTCACGGCCGAGGACGATCTCATCGGGATCAGAGATCGGCCTTGGCTCTGTTAGAATCGAGATCTCGACTCTGAGGCTCTCCCACTCCGGCGGTTGCACGGCCCTGAAGCGCGGGTCGCAGAAGGCGGCTTCATGTGCAAGTCTGGCCACCAGGTCGACAAGCGGTGCGCTTGGACCGACAGATCCGATGCACCCTCGTAGCGCCCCAAGCCTGTATAGTGTCACAAAACAGCCCCGTCGATCGGTATAGGGAGGGACTTGGCTTGTTTGCACCTCTTCGTAGAGCGGCTGTCCTGTGCCAAAAAGCGCTGCGCCGATCGCTTCCTTTGCCACCATTACGAGGGTTCTTCGTTCACGGTCCGTCATATCAGCTCCAGAGGATTGTCGAGTAGGCGACAAAGTTTGCATCTGTTGAGTGGGCGACATCGGCTGAGGTGTAATAGGAGGCAACCTGGCCTGTCGAGCCAAGGAAGTGGGCCATCGCAGCGACGATGAGGCTTGCGCTACAGCCACAGACGGTGTGGCCATGGGCGCTACAGAAGGCGTGAGCCTCCTCGATCTTCCCTTCACTGAGCATCGTACTGAGGGTCAGGTCATCCTCCTTGACTCGCCGGTGGACATCGCTCTGATAGGGCGTATAGCCAAAACGAGGTCCATAGTGGGTGAAATCGCTGCTAGCGATGACGACGACCTCCCCCTCCTTCAGCCTTGCAAGGCCCACCTCCTCGATGAGCATGGCGGCGATCGAGAATACATTGGCGGCATCGGTGGTGTGTGAAACCAGCGCAAGGCTCACCGCAGGGGCGGCGCCAAGGTTGGCCAGGTAGGGCAACACCATCTCCAAGGCGTGCTCACTCTGCACTGCCGAGAAGAAGCGTGGATCTGCAAAGCGAAGGTTCTGTACCTTCAGCGTCCCAATCGGGGTCTCGCACGCCGACAGAGGGGCGCTGGCTACGATGTTAGGCGCCAGGTTCGCATAGTGGCTAGGGGCGATGATGAGGGCTTGCTCGACCGAGGAGAGGTCGGCAGCGAAGAACGGGGCGATCCCGTCCTTGGAGTAGAAGAGGCCTGCGTGAGGCAATACAGCGAAGCGGTAGGGGCGAACAGAGCGCACCAAGGGTGCGATCGACTGGTCGATGAGCGCTTTCAGTGAGTGGGGATCGGCTGGATACCATGAGCCGGCGAATTGGGCCTTTCTGATCATGTGGTCCTCCCTCTCCATGATAAACCAGTCAAGCCAAAAGACAAGGCGCAGGGTTCACAAGAGGGGTATCAAAAAGGAAGGCAACCCACTGTGCGACCACTGTCGCCCCAACGAGTTGCCCGAAAGCCTGGTAGAATCTGGAATCACCGTCCTATCGTGCACCTTTGTGCATCCGATAGTCCATTATCAAACCAACTATTTAGCAGGGGAAGGACTCGAACCTACGACCTTCGGGTT
>LVBE01000016.1 GCA_001603105.1 Spirochaetales bacterium Spiro_03 | reverse complement strand
TTGGATGCCTGAAATGCAGAATTTTCCTTAGTTCAATAGGAGGGCAACTGCGAAACTACGGAGGCGATGGGAGCGCACAATCGCAGTTGGACCTCTTTTAGCGCCGCTTTGCTCAGCTTGACATCACCAAGGGCTAGGACTACTATCACATACTATGGAAAAACACCTGACCGCCAACGAATTACGGCAAAAATTCATTGACTTTTTCGTCTCCAAGGGCCACGCGCAGATCAGTGGCGCCTCCTTGATCCCCGAGAACGACCCCACCGTACTCTTCACCACCGCTGGCATGCACCCGCTGGTGCCCTATATCCTGGGGGCCGACCACCCCAGCGGCACTCGTCTGGTCAACTACCAGAAGTGCATCCGCACCGGTGATATCGAAGCGGTGGGAGATCCCCACCACCTCACTTTCTTTGAAATGCTGGGCAACTGGTCGTTGGGAGACTACTTCAAGCGCGAGGCGATCGCCTATAGCCACGAATTCCTCACCCAGGTGCTGGGCCTAGACCTTGATGAGCTGTCGGTCACCGTCTTTGCCGGTGATGATGACGTTCCTCGTGACGATGTTGCCTATCAAATGTGGAAGAGCCTCGGTGTTCCTGAAGAACGGATCTACTTTCTTGGGCGAGAGGACAACTGGTGGGGCCCTGCCGGCGAGACCGGCCCCTGTGGCCCTGACACGGAGATGTTCATCGATACCGGCAGGCCAAGTTGTGGCCCGGCGTGCCGCCCAGGCTGCTCATGTGGCAAGTACTTTGAGATCTGGAACGACGTTTTCATGGGCTACAAGAAGAATGCCGACGGGACATACGAGGAGATGAGCCGCAAGTGTGTCGACACCGGCATGGGCATCGAGCGTACGATTGCAATCCTGCAGGGCAAGCAGTCAGTCTACGAGACCGAGGTCTTCGCCCCGATCATCGCCGAGATCGAGCGCCTTGCAAAGAAGCAGTATGGCGATGATGAGAACTCTGATATGTCGATCAGAATCCTTGCCGACCACATCCGCACCAGTGTCTTCATCCTCGGCGATCAGCGCGGTGTGGCGCCTTCGAACGTCGGACAGGGCTACATCCTACGCCGCTTGATCCGTCGCGCCGTCCGCCACGGGCACAAACTCGGTATCGAGGGGGCCTTCCTCGGAGCCCTCGCCCCGATCGTCTTCGACCTCTATGGGGCGCCGTACCCTGAACTGTTGCAAAACCAGCAATTCGTGCTCTCCGAGCTGGCGGCCGAAGAGGCGAAGTTTAGCGAGACGCTCGCCAAAGGGGAGCGGGAGTTTGAGAAGATGCTGCCCAACCTGCTGAAGGGCAAAGATCGGATCATCAGCGGTCGTACGGCCTTCAAGCTCTACGACACGTACGGCTATCCGCTGGAGCTCACCATCGAGCTTGCCGGCGAGCATGGCTTCACCGTTGACGAAGATGGCTTCAAAGCCGCCTTTGAAAAGCACCAGGAAGTGAGCCGAAGCGGGGCAAGCCAGCAGTTCAAGGGAGGCTTGGCCGACCACAGTGAGAAGACCACCGCCTTGCATACCGCCACCCACCTCTTGCATCAGGCACTGAGGATGGTCCTCGGCGACCATGTCGGTCAGAAGGGGTCGAACATCACTGTCGAACGGCTACGCTTCGACTTCACTCACCCATCACCGATGACTGATGAGGAGATCAAGCGAGTTGAGCAGATCGTCAATGAACAGATCAAGGCAGACCTGCCCATCACCTTCGAGACGATGACGCTGAAACAAGCCCAGGAACGTGGAGCCATCGCCCTCTTTGAGGGGCGCTACGATGAGCAGGTGAAAGTTTACTCTGCCGGCTCCTTCTCCAAGGAGGTGTGCGGCGGCCCACACGTCGAACGCACCGGCTCACTTGGTCACTTCAAGATCACCAAGGAGCAGAGTTCGTCGGCCGGAGTGCGACGGATTCGGGCGATCCTTGAGTAGATTGTCCGCTCTATAGCCTATCGGTGACCACGAGCCCGCTTGTCGGGCTCTATTTGTCACTCATCCTCGTCGTCGGTGATCAGGTGGTACTCAAGGCCTTTGTTGAGCGCAACGGCGAGTTGGCCGCACGCCCCATCGATTGCCTGCCCCCGGCTTCTTCGGCGGGTATAGGTGATCGAAAGCCGATCGAGCAGGCGTTCGAAGCGACCGATCTCCGCCTCGGTGGGGGTCGTGTAGGGCAAATCGTCGGCAGGATTCCATGGGATGAGGTTGACCAGCGCATCGAGGCCGGTGAGCCAGTCGGCGAGTTTGTACGCATTCACCTCATCGGTATTGACACCGCCGAGCAGGCAGTACTCGATGGTGAGGCGCTTGCCACAGGCTCGCTGGTAGGTAAGCAGCGCATCCTTGAGCTCATGGACATTGTAGCGCTTGTTCACCGCCATGATCGTCGAGCGCAGGCGGTTGTCCGCGGTGACCAGTGACACGGCGAGGCGGACGGCGAGTTCTTCACGCGCAAGGCGCTCAATGCCACTGACCAGGCCACAGGTGGAGATGGTGATGCGCCTGAGGCCGATATTGAAGCGCTGCGGGTCGTGGAAGATCCGCACCGATTTCAACACCTCGGTGGTGTTGGCCAGCGGCTCTCCCATGCCCATGTAGACTAGGTGGGTGATCGCCCGCTCACTGTACCGCTGCAGGTGCACGTACTGCTCGACGATCTCGTAGGCTGCAAGATTGCGCACAAGGCCCATCGTGGCAGTCTTGCAGAACGTGCAGCCCTGGGCGCAGCCGACCTGGCTGGAGAGGCAGGCGGTGGCCCGCCCGCGCTCGTCGGTAAGCAACACCGCCTCGATGGTCAGCCCATCGTGGGTTTTGATACCGAGCTTCAAGGCACCGCTTGCATCCCCGCTCTGGGTCACGACCGTCGAAGAGATTGCACTGCCCATCAGGGCGGTGAGGCGCTCACGATCGGCCTTGGAGAGGTTGGTCATCTCTGAGAAGGAGGTGACGCCCTTGGTCAGCCAATCACTGATTTGCCTGGCTTGGTAGGGTTTGGCAAGCGAGAGAGAGTGGATGAGCTCATCATTTGATAGACCGTAGAGGGAGCGTAGCGTGTTCATCGCCCCATCCTAGCCAAACATGCTGATGATGGCAATGATCACGCCGGTGATACCCTCTCCTCCGAGCAGGCCACTGGCGATCAAGCCGGTCTGCTCTGCGATCGTCTCCTTCGCTGTCTTAGATCCAAAGACCTTCTTGAAGATGATGGCCAACAGCGACCCCAGGCCCATGATCGAGGAGATGTAGATCGGCAGGTACACTCCCAGTCCCAGTGTAGCGCTGGGTATGTTCGCCAAGAAGAGAGCCAGACCGATTCCCAGGCCGATGAGGAAGGCTGGAATATGGCCGAGCCCTCCGACCATGGCGCTGACGGCGGCTGCTTGGGGGGCGGGCAACGCTTCGGTACCGAAGCCGCCAAAGGCGCGCTTCATCACCAGTAGCACGAAGACGGAGAGGACCGCTCCCACCACTCCTCCGATGCCCTCGCCTACAAGCTGTTGACGTGGATCGGTGCCCAGTAAGTACCCACTCTTGAGATCGTTCATCACGTCCCCGGTCAGCCCGCAGGCGACGGCCACGACCGCGGCAATGGAGAAGGAGGCGATGATGGAGGGTTTGGAGATGAGCTGGATGGCCAAGAGTACCAGGATGGCGAAGATCTCCATCGGGTTGATGCCGGTCTGGCCGGTGAGCATGCCGCTGAGGTAGGTTGCCAAATAGATGCCTGCCATAAGGACGAGGGCCTCGACGAGGCCGAGCTCGGTGCCCAAGGCGAGCAGTAAAGTCGCAAAGGCGATGATGAGCAGCACACCAAGGCTGCGCGTGTTGAATGAGAAGCGCGGGCTCTCTTCAAGCTTCTTCTGTCGGCTCAGGCGGGACGCGACAGCCTTGAAGAAGACACCCAACCCGGTTCCGATCATCAGCCCGATACCTAGGTTCTGGCGAAAGAGATCGGCTTCGGCCATCGAGGCAAAGAGTGCGCTCTTGATGCCCAGGGGGGTGAGGATATAGTAGCCGAAGACCGCTCCGCCAAACCAAAGGAGGGCGAAGAGCGGGCCGATGATCGCTCCGATACCCAAGGCCATCGGGCTGACCCAGATGGAGAAGGAGGGGATGAGTGCGTTTCCACCCCATAGGGTGAGTAGGGCGGGAATCTTGCCAAAGTAGTCGCGCAGTGTGGTGAAGACCACACTCGCCCCCATGGCGGAGAAGAGCGTTCGCGCTCCCTTACCCCCCTTGATCCCTGCCTGCAGGGTGTTGAAGCTTGCAATGCCCATTGGATAGGGCAGTGCCTCCTCTTCGATGAGCTTGGTTCGAAAGAGCGCTGAGAAGAGGGTGCCCAGCACAGCTCCGACGACGGACAGGACGATGAGGCTGGATATCGGCATCGAGCCCGCCGGATCAATCATCCAAAGCCCCGGCAAGGTGAAGGCGAGGCCGCCTGCGACCATCGCTCCGCTACTCATGATCGTGTGGGTGACGTTGATCTCTTGCAGTGTCGAACCCTTGGCCTTGGAGAGGGCCGCCATGCTGAGCACGGTGACGAAGATGGTGGGCCAGGGCAGAGCGCCCATGCGTAGTGCAACATACATCGAGCTTGCCGTGATGACCACCAAGCCCAAGAGTCCGATTACCAAAGCCCGTACACTCAGTTGTCTCTTCATAGCTTTACACTTCCTCTGTAAGTGTATAATACCGAGCTTTGCTCGAAAACACCAGAGTAAGGAGGGATAGTGGGGAAAGTTGGTCCACAAGGCGTCGTTAAGTCTGGTATTATGGTAGGATATCGTGGTACCATTGACCTAGTAGCAACAATCGTAGGGTGACGCCTACAAAGGAAGGATACACATGAAGAAAATAACCCTGATCGTATTGGTTGTAAGCCTGGTCCTAGTTCCGGTCTTTGCAAAGAACTCCCTTGCCTTAGGCGTGAACTTAGGAACGAATGCCGGCCTCGGCATCCAGTATCGAATGAGTGATTTTGATCTGGTCGGCAATGTCGGCTATGGATTTTTCGACGGATATCTCTCTGTCGATGGCGCTGCAAGCTACAAGGTAGCCGACTTCAAGATTGAGCAGGCCGTCTTTGATGTGACCGTAGGTGGCGGTGCCTATGTAGGGGTCCCGCTGTCCAGTTCAGCGAAGCTGGGGCTTGCACTCTTTGTTCCGGTAGGGGTGCAATACAGCCTCAACAACAAAGATTGGCCGCTTGACTTCTACCTACGCCTTGCCCCTGGCTATTGGCTAAGGCCAACGCCATACTTCTATATGGGCGCATATGTCGGAGCGCTGTGGCGCTTCAATTGACAGGATTGGAAGTATCCGAGCATGTCTGAGAGGGTGGATGGCCACCCTCTTATTCATCTAGTCTCGTTTGATAAATTGAGCCAACGGACCTTGGTAGCGCCCATCGATGCGTGCGGTCGCTATGATCGCATCGTCGGTGTACTCGATCTTCTGCACCTGCCCCCAGCGATGGAGGTGGGCGACCAGGTCGTGACGGTTAGTGGGAATGCGGTAGGTGGATAGCGGCCTGAGGCGCTTGAGCAGGTCGACAATCTCGTCGACCAGTGCATCCAGGCCCTCCGCATTGATGATCGAAGTCTCGATGACCGGGCTGTAGAGGCTCTTCAGGCGTGAGACTGAGAAGCCATCCTCTATCTTGTCAATCTTGTTGGCCAACACAATAGCTGGCTTATCAGTCGCCCCCAGCTCTTCGAGGACCTGGACTGTCGTGGTGTAGTTGGCGATCATGTCAGGCGACGAGGCGTCGCAGACGATGATGAGGAAGTCTGCGTACAGCGCTTCCTCCAAGGTACTCTTGAACGCCTCAACGAGTGTGTGGGGAAGGTTTGAGACAAAACCGACGGTATCGCTGAGCAGGATCTCCTCCCCACCGGGCAGTTTGACAGCACGGGTGGTCGGATCGAGGGTGGCAAAGAGCTTGTCCTCGACAAGAACCCCGGCTCCGGTGAGGGCATTGAGCAGCGATGATTTTCCGCTATTGGTGTATCCGACGATCGCTCCGACCGGGATGCTGGACTCTAAGCGCTGGCTTCGCTGGACCGCCCGCTGTGTGACCACTTTCTCAAGTTGGCCCTTGAGCAAGAGGATCTTGTCGCTGATCTGGCGACGGTCCATCTCAAGCTGGGTCTCTCCCGCATCTCGAGTTCCTCTCATACCGCCTCTCTGGCGTGACAGGTGGGTCCATTTGCGTGTCAGACGTGGCAGGGAGTACTCAAGACGAGCGAGCTCGACTTGGAGGACCGCTTCCTTGGTCTGCGCCCGGTCTGCGAAGATCTGCAAGATCACCTCGTCTCGGTCGATGACTGCGCACTCCCAGATCTGCTCCAGGTTGCGTTGGATACGCGGAGGCAGGGAAATTTCGAAGATGACCATATCGACGGCGAGCTCTTCGATTATCGAGGCAAGCTCGCCGACCTTACCGCTGCCGATCAAGGTGGAGCTGTTGGGCTGGCGCAAGGTTACGTACTCGACGCGCTCGGTAGCTACGCCCATGGTGTCGACCAGTGCACTAAGCTCCTCTGCTCGTCGTTCCAATTGGCTTTGGGTGTCTGAAGTGGATGAGATGATCAACAACAGGGCCCGTTGTGTTTCGGTTGCAACCTCATGGATGCGTGTTGGTTTGGTACCCATCTTCGTAAGAATACGACTGGTTAACGCGCAAGTCAATATGTGCTACACTCATGCCGGTCGGCTCCTAAGCCGATGGTATGAGGTACCCCAATGAGTGTGAACTGTGGCATTGTCGGACTGCCGAACGTAGGTAAGTCCACCATTTTTTCTGCCCTTACTGCGGCCCCTGCCGAGGTGGCCAACTACCCCTTCTGTACGATCGACCCGAATGTCGGCATCGTGTCGGTCCCCGATGCGCGCCTTGATCGGATCGTTTCACTGATCCCTGCCAAGAAGATAGTCCCGGCGACCTTCGAGTTTGTCGATATCGCCGGTCTGGTAAGGGGGGCGAGCAGGGGCGAGGGGTTGGGCAACCGCTTCCTCGGCTCGATCAGGGAGGTGGGCCTGATCGCCCACGTGGTGCGCTGCTTCGATGATGAGGATGTGACCCACGTCTCGGCGAAGGTCGACCCCCAAAATGATATTGAGACCATCAACATCGAGCTGGCCCTCGCCGACCTTGAGACGGTGAACAACCGCTATGCCAAACAGGCTCGGCTGACGCGCCTGAGCAAGGAGGCGCAGCAGGCCGCCCAGAAGGTCCTGCCGCTATTGGAGAGGCTCAAAAGTGCCCTTGAGGAGGGGCAGGCTGCCCGCTCGTTGGGCCTCACTGATGACGAGAAGGCACTGGTGAGCGACCTGCACCTGATCACCCTCAAACCGGTCATCTACGTCTGCAATGTCGATGAAGAGGGCATTGGACGTGAAAGCGCCTATGTGGCGACGGTGCGAGAGATCGCAGAGCGCGAGAAGGCCGAGGTCATTGTCATCTGCGGCAAGATCGAGGCGGAAATCGGTGCTCTGGAGAGCGAAGAGGAAAAACAGGAGTTCCTTGACGCAGTCGGGCTGAAGGAGAGCGGGCTCAAGAGCCTGATCCGTAGCGCCTACCACACCCTTGGCCTACGCACTTTCTTTACCGTCGGATCCGATGAAGACCGGGCCTGGACCTTCCGGGCAGGGATGAAGGCCCCCGAGACCGCGGGTCTGATCCACACCGATTTTGAACGGGGCTTCATCCGAGCCGAGGTCTACAAGAGCGATGACCTGTTCGCCTTCGGCAGTGAACTGAAGGTGAAGGAGGCGGGAAAGCTTCGCCTTGAAGGCAAGGAGTATGTGGTGCAGGATGGCGACATCATGCACTTCAGGTTCAACATCTAGGCTACCAGTTGACCGAAAAGGCGATTGGCTTGTCCAAGAGCAGGAAGTCGATCAACCGGAAACTGAACTCATACGAGCGCTCCCCAGTCTGAGAACCCGCTGTAAAGCGCTTGATCGGTCGGGGAGTCTCTATTTTCAGTGTGATGGTCGACGCCTCGATGGCAGGCACCCCTTCGTCGCCGAGCATGAAGCTGATCATCTCCAGATAGTCATCCTCGCTCAAGCCCTGGTTGTAGAGCGGTCCGAACGCCTCGAAGTTTGGATCGGCGAGAAAGGGAATGAGCGGGACAAGTTGGGCGTAGTTGTCCATACTGAGGTTGAAGGTCATCGAATTCTCACCGAGGGTGAGCAGGCTCTGCTTTGGCCCAGCTCCTAAGTCGACGAAGAGACGCTGCAGATCAGTGAAGGAGAAGGAGCCACTCCAGGCGTTCTTGCCGCTCTTGGTGAGCGAGACAGCGCCTGTGGAGCTGCTACGTGCAAGCGAGAGTCTGAACTCATCGATGGCCTTGTCCATCAGGTCCTGGTCGGTGTCGGAGGCGGAGAAGTCACTGAAATCTTCAAGGACTGCAATAAAGAAATCTTCGACACTGAAGTCAAAGAAGGCCTTGTTGTTCTGCTGCTGGCCTATATTCAGCTGTTGGGTGATGGTGCAACTTGCCAAGACGGATAGGGCAACAAGCAGGGCCATTGATCGGATGATATACTTCACTCGGTATTCCTTTATGGCTACTGTACGTGATTTTCCACTTCTGCTCAAGGAAAAGAGGTGCGCTTCATCGCCATCATTGGATGTATACTGCATGAAACGGGGGGAAGTATGGATCAAGCCGATCGCGCACTGGGTTCTTTGTTGGGCCTCTGCACTGGCGATGCCTTTGGCAGCCAAGGGGAGTTTGAGAAGCAACAGATTCTTGTGAGCCGCTTTCCGTTCGGATTCTCTGAGATGGATAGCAAGAGCCGCCCCTTCGGTGAGGCGGGGATGGTCACCGATGACAGTGAGATGGCCGTCATACTCGCTCACTCTATCGCCGAGGCAGGGGTCTTTGACGTAGATATGGTGCGCGCCTCCTACCAACGGTGGATGGCCTTGGGGCCGCTTGATATCGGCTCGACCGTCCGCTCGGCGCTGAGCGACGGGACGGCCAATGCCACAAGCCAAGCCAACGGTGCCTTGATGCGGTCAGCTGCGATCGCGATCGTTGGCTCACAGGTGGGGCAGCAGCGTACTATCGCCATCAGCGATGCTGAAAGCGCCATTACCCACGCACACCCGATCTGTCGGGATGCGAACCGACTGTGGACACTGACTGCTGCACAGGCTATCAAAGATGGGCTTGATCGACACCAGGCGTATGCATATATGAAAGCCTTGGCACAGCAGCTGTATGTCGATCCAATCCTAGTCGATGCCATTGACCGGGCCCGAACTGAAGCTCCACAGCGGTGCGATGGACCAGACCAGGGTTGGGTGGTGATCGCCTTGCACCTAGGCCTGTATACGCTGCTGCACGCTGACTCCTTCGAGGAAGGAGTGCGATCGATTACGATGCGCGGCGGAGACGCCGATACCAATGCAGCGATCTATGCAACGCTGGGTGGCGCCATCTTTGGAGCAGGAGCCATCCCACCGCGGTGGATTGCATCCCTACGTCCTAGTGGTGTCCTCATCGATCTATTCGGCGACCAGGCCACCCCGCTCTCCTCGTTTGTCAGCTCCCTTGTTACCTCGTTGCTAGCAATTCGGTGAACATACTACGAATCGGCCGAATGGGCTCCTTCGGTGGTGTTGTCGGAAAGACAATCATGCTATGGTGGATGTATGCGTCTTCCAATGAACCTGATGCGCATACGCTCTCTGCTCCTCTGTGTCTTGCTGTTGTACGTTGGGACTTCCCTCACCGCTTCTTCGTCGCAGATGCCTGAAGGTGAGTTCACTATCCGTTCTGCCTATAGCACGCCTCTGAGCATCGAGGTACGCTGGGAGCCGCATCATAGCGCAGCGTACTATGATGTCTACCTCGACAATCGGCCGATGGCTCGCGTCACCGATAGCAGCCGCCTTGTCATTGGGTCCAACGACAATCCACTGTACAGCCATCGTCGCTATGACGTACTGGTCGTCGCCCGCACAAGCGATGACCAGGTTGTCGGTAAGGCGACGACGACTGTTGAGACGTCGGGGTGGGAAGGCCGCTATCGGTGGGTCAACCAGACCAAGAGTACCAATCGGGGGCGTGCGACCCAGCTGGATTTTCGCGTCACATACGCCGATGGCGCATACCAGATCGATGCGCTGTATGATCGGTGGTATCGAGTCTTTCCATTGGTCGAGAGTGCGATGGTGGGCCAACAATATAGCTGGGATGGAGAGGGTGAGGTCCAACAGGCCTATCGTGCCAATGCCCAGGTCTTCAATACCACGACCATCAAGCCTCAGTCGTGGCAGGTAGTCTCGATGGCAGAACAGCCCAATGTCTGGTCGATCGATGTACGTAGCAAAAGTGGCGCCATCGAAGTGGTCACCCACTCGGTGTATCACTTCGTCCTCAGTGATGAGGGCGCGCCTCAGCTGCACTTCTCAACCACATCCGATGGCATCGCCGCCCTGAGTATGTTCCACAGTCCGAACAAGGGGGAGGGCGGTATCTTCAAGGCCCAGAGGATCTGATCGAGGCCGAGTCATCCGTTGACAAAACCCACTGGCCCCAGTATACGTGTAACACTAAGACCCAGTGTCTTCAGGAGCAATACCCATGGCTGATGAGCACATACTGATAGTCGTTGAATCCCCGACCAAGGCGAAAACGATCAAGAAATTCCTTCCCAAGCACTGTACGGTAGTGGCGAGCAAAGGTCACATCCGTGACTTGCCCGAGGAGCGTATGGCCATCGATACCGAGCGAGATTTTGCGGTGGAGTACCAGGTGGTGCACGGTCGCGAGAGCTTGATCAGGGAGATGAAGAGTGAGCTGAAAAAAGCTGACCGCCTCCTGCTTGCCACCGATGAGGACCGCGAGGGTGAGTCGATCTCGTGGCACTTGGTAGAGGTGCTCAAGCCCAAGGTGCCCTATCAGCGCATGGTCTTTCATGAGATCACCAAGAGCGCCATTACCCGGGCTCTCAAAAGCGGGCGTCCCTTGGATGAGAATCTGGTGCACGCCCAGGAGGGGCGGCGGGTCGTCGACCGCCTCTATGGCTATACCCTCAGCCCAACGCTGTGGCGTAAGCTCTCCAACAAGAAACTCTCTGCCGGGCGCGTGCAGTCAGTGGGACTGCGTCTGATCGTCGAGCGTGAGCGCCAGCGCCTGGGGTTTGAGGAGTCGGTCTACTACGATGCCAAAGCCTTATTGGCCAACAGCGCCAACCAAGGCTTTGAGGCACATCTGAGCGCCTACCGGGGACAGAGCCTTGCCTCCAGCAAGGATTTCGATCCGGTGACCGGCGCCTACAAGGCAAAGGGCAAGACGCTCTTGCTCAACAAGGATCAGGCTGAGGCGATCGTCAAAGAGATTGAGGGCGAGCCGTTTGTCGTCACTGACGTGCAGCGCAAACCATTTGTCACCCGTCCGAGTATCCCATTCACCACCAGTACCTTGCAGCAGGATGCGATCAAGAAGCTGCGTATCAGCGCTGCCGATACGATGCGGATCGCCCAAAAACTCTATGAGAACGGGTTCATCACCTACATGCGAACCGACAGCCCCTCATTGAGCCAGGAGGGTACGCATGCGGCCCGCTCCCAGGTCCAGGCGCTCTATGGCGACCAATACCTCAGCGAGAAGCCACGCTATTTCGCAGCCCGTAGCGCCAGTGCCCAGGAGGCGCACGAGGCGATCAGGCCAGCAGGGGAGCACTTCCTCAAACCAGAGGAGACGCGGCTAGCCGGCAAAGAGTATGCCCTCTATGATCTGATCTACAAGCGCACCCTCGCCAGCCAGATGGCCGATGCCCAGAAGGCCACCACCACGGTGCGCCTGAAGGCCAAAGACGCAGAGTTCACGGCAACGGGAACCGAGATTGTCTTCGCCGGCTTCATCCGCGCTTATGTCGAGGGCTCCGACGACCCTGAGGCAGCCCTTGAGGACAAGGAGAGCCTGCTTGTGCCGCTGACAGTGGGTGAGGTATGCACTGTCGATGAGCTGGCCGCCGTCGAGCACCGCACCAAGAGCCCGGCGCGCTTCACCGAAGCGTCGCTGGTACGGGAGTTGGAGAAGCGCGGTATCGGGCGTCCCTCGACGTACGCCACGATCATCAAGACCCTGCTCGATCGCAAGTACGCCGTCAAGGAGGGCAACGCCCTCGCCCCGACCTTTGTCGGCTACGGGGTCTGCCAATTTTTGGAGACCCACTTCTCACAGTTCATCGACTACGACTTTACCTCGATGATGGAGGATGGCCTGGACAAGATTGCCGAGGGAACGCTGGACAAGCGTGCGTTCCTGTCGGCGTTCTACTATGGCGAGCATGGGCTGAAAGAGCAGAATGAGCTACAGCTCAAAGAGGATAACAAGGTAGCCTCCAAGACATTGAGACTCTGTAAGATCAGCGACGACAATCCCATCATGATCGGACCCTACGGTCCGTACGTGGTAGGCAAGGATGGAGAGCTGATCTCCCTTCCCCCCTTCTGGATCCCGGGCAATGTCAGCGATGCGGACGTCAAGGCCCTCATTGAAGAGGGCAAACAACACAACAAGCCGACGGCTCTGGGCACCGGAACGGGACGTGGTCTTGAGGTGCAGCTGCTCGTCGGTCGCTTCGGCCCGTACTGGCAGGAGGGCAGTGGCAAGGATGCAAAGCGGGCGTCGGTTCCCAAGTGGGTCGTCGACGAGGGCTTGATGGAAGACCTTGCGATCGCGAACCGCTATCTGGGCCTGCCTCGCGTCCTAGGCACCGATGAAGAGGGTGTTGAGATAATCGCCAACAAGGGCAAGTATGGCCCCTATATCGCCAGCGGTGCCAAGACACGCAAGCTTGCCCGCTCCAGTCACGATGAAAACGTCTTCTCCATAACGCTGGAAGAAGCGCTCGCCCTCCTTGCCCAGGAGCCGGCAGCCAAGGGCAAGGGTAGAGGTCGCACAGCTGCGAAAGTCGCAACGTTGGGCAGCTATGAGGGTGAACCGATCATCCTAGCCGATGGGCGCTATGGACTCTACCTGAAGGTGGGAAAAAAGAACATCGCCCTTCCACAGCAGTATAAGGGTGACCTTGAGGCGGCAAAAGCGCTGAGCGAGGACGAGGCTGTGGCGATTATCCGAGCCAAGGGCGAAAAATGATGGTAGACTACACACTATGGGTACCATAAGACCACGAAGAGGTCACACGAAGGCCAAGGCACAGACTGACATCGTGGGCTTGCTCGCCTCTGAGTTCAAGCTGGGCTCCGACCGAATCGCCACCACGCTCAGAAGCGTGGGTATCAATGTACAGCAGTCACCCCAAGCTGATGAGATCGACCTCTATCGGGAGGTCATTGCCTGCAAGGTAGGCGATCGCAGCCGCTATACCAACACCATAGAGGGGTACGCTGAGGCACTTGATGAACAGCTGCGCTCCTTTGATGAGATCTACGTCGACACGGCCCCGATCCTTCAGGAGGACTGGTTTCTGTACTTCGTCAACGATGCGATGGAGATCATCAAACGTCGCAAGAAGAAGCTCATCGTCCTGGAAAAGACGCTGGAGGAGCTGCATGGGCTGAAGAACAACCCCGAAAAGGATCGTGCGGTGCGGATCAGGGCGACCATCAGGCCGGACTTGCTGCGCACCCTCGCCCGCCGCGGTGTGGTCCGAATCGGCGATACCGGCTCGATCGGGATCGCAGACGACCACTTGGTGCGCCTCTTCGCCCATGTTGGCGCTGCGATGGACCTTTTGTTGATCACCCAGGACCGTGGCCTCAGCGAACGGATTGTCCGCCTTGGTCAGGAGATGGAGCAAAAGCCAAAGCAAGAGATCAAAAGGCGGTGGTATCAGCGCCTGTTGGTGCGCACCCCTGCCAAGGAAGCGGTGGTCGGTCATCGGATGGTCGCATGCAAGCTCGTGGAGAAAGGGCGCCTCAAGCGCCTCTACATCTGCCCCGAGTGCAACGAGAGCTACTATGATGACCTCCACCCATGTGGAGGCATCGTCCTATGCGGGCGGTGCTACCTTCGACTCAAGGAGGAGGAGGAGCGCCAGGTAGAGGCCAACCGCAAGAAGCGGGAGGCTGAACTGAAGGCGGAAGAGGAGCGCCAGCGGCGTATGGAAGAGGAGGAGAAGCGCTTGGAGGCGCTTCGACCCAAGCAGACGGTAGGCCAACGCATCGCCGAACAAAAACGCCGCCTCTGTCGCCTCTTCATAGCCATCGGGGCATCTGTCGCTACCGCCCTCATCCTCATTGCGGTGTTGTGAAGCACCACCCCTGGTCATTGTGGTAGATCATCTGCCTGCTCATCCCTCCGTCGATCGTAATCGTCTCGGCAGTGATGAAGCGTGCATGGTCTGAGCAAAGGTAGAGCACCAATTGGGCAACATCCTCGACCCTGCCGATTCTGCCGGCGGGGTGCTGCTGATGGTCTTCTTGCCCATGTGCGCCTTGGTGTGTATCGATCCAGCCCGGTGCGATGGCGTTGACACGGACCTTCGGGCCCAAAGAGATGGCCATGGCATGGGTCAGGGCACTGAGGGCCCCCTTCGCAGCACTGTAGCTTTCGGTCTCGCGTTGGCTCATCTGGGCTCGGGTCGAGGTGATGTTGATAATCGAGGCGCCATCGCTCAGGCGCGCTCTCAGGCGCTGGGTGAGATAGAAGGGGGCACCGGCTCCCACGCTCAGGGCATAGTGAAACTCATCCCACGTACAATTTGAAATGCCCTTCGAAGGCGGAGGAGCGTTATTGACCACGACATCGATGTGAGGACAACGCCCTTCAAGGTAGGTGATGAAGCTGTCAAGCTCCTCTTTCTTGCCGACATCTGCGACAAAGCCGTCGTGGGGGAGGAGGTCGACACTGTAGACCTGTGCCCCTGCATGTTCAAAGGCTTGTCGGATTGCCAATCCGATGCCACTGGCCCCTGCGGTGATGACTACATTCTTTGCTGCATACATTGGCTATGCTCCTATGGTCGGATGGTACCACATCCACCGAGGCCACAGAAGCCATGAAAAAGGGGGCCGTATTGGTACGACCCCCATCTTGCCCCCGGCGCGATTCGAACGCACGACCCCTTCCTTAGGAGGGAAGTGCTCTATCCAGC
>LVBE01000160.1 GCA_001603105.1 Spirochaetales bacterium Spiro_03 | reverse complement strand
GCCCTTGGTTGCCGCTGCCGCTGTTGATGACCACCGGCATCGCACAGCCGCCCATGCGGGCATCGCTGGCTGCTGCCGCACGGGCCCGGGCTCGGATGCGTACATCGCCTCGGTCGTAGTTGGCCAAAAGCGACCGCCCGACGCTCGCGCCCCAGGTACCACAGAAACCTTCGTCTGCGATGCCGTCATTGTAGAGGATCTGTCGCTCAAGCAGTGGCTTCACGTCCTCGATCCTCACCGTGTTCGCGAAGTCGAGGATCTCAGCGACCGAGAGCGCGGCAGCCGTTGGTTTGCTGTCGTCGCGATAGCGCTGATCTACGAGCAGGTCGCGCCCATCCTTGGTGATGCGAGTGATGTTGGTGTGACTATCCTCGATGACCACCGTCACCTCGCTCTCATCTCTTTTGGCGGTGAGCTTGATGTACAGCAGCGGGACATCGATGGCATGGTGGCAGCTGCAGATGCCGGCTTCAAGGAGGCGCCGTGTCTCGGAAAGATCGGCATCGGTGACGTTGGCGATGACTTCAAGGCCAGCGTCGCTATCGCCGCCGACCATGCCGAGGATTGCGGCGCTTTCGATGCCCTTCAGCCCTTGGCTGTTGGGGATTGAGACGGCTTTCACGTTCTTGATGACGTTTCCGCTGAGATGGATCTCAAGGCTGTGGGGCATCGATGCGAGCACCTGGCGGGCCTTGGCGGCTGCGTAGGCGATCGCGATTGGCTCGGTGCAGCCCATCGCTGGGCGTAGCTCGGCGTGTAGGAGATCCAAGTAGGTGGTGTAGGTAGTACTGTTCATATCGCCTCGTTGCGTAGATGGTGGTCAATGGCTATCAGGGCCTTGACGTAGATTTCAATCCCTTTCTTCAGGCGGGGGATATAGACGGCTTCATTGGCTTGGTGGGCTCTTCCTTGACCTGCGGGGAAGGGCGGGGCGATGGGAATTGATGGGGTGCCCAGACCGTAGGCTACCGCGTTCTTGAGCAGGCGTGCATAGGTTCCTCCACCCATCGTATAGGGGCGGTCGTCGGTCCCGTGGACCGAGTTGGCGATAGCGCAGAGCTCTTCGATCAGGGGCGTTATCTCGACCAGGGATTTGGGTGAGTGCTCAAATCTGGTGATCGTCGCTTGAGCTGTCCGTGCCTTTTGGCTGAGGATGGCGATGATCGCCTCTCCGTCAGCGCTGACGGGGTAGCGGATGTCAAAGCCGATGGCGAGAACTCCGCTGTCTGTCGTCGCGGTGCTCAAGACCGCGGTAAGCGGCCCTGACATCTGATCATGTGCGGCAATCGTAAGGCCGCTTCCGTGGAAGTCGATCGTGGCGTCGGCGATGAACGCGATGGCCTCTCGTGCTTGTTGTCCGGTGATCAGATCAGTTGCCACCAGAGCCCGGGCGAGCTGGCCGATGGCGTCGCGTCCCTCTTCAGGGAAGGCACTATGGCGCCCGAGGCCGTGGCTTTGGATCAAGAGAACACCATTGTCCACTGTCGCCTCGATGTGCTCGATCTGATTCAGAGCCGCAAGAGCGGCGTGTATGTCATCGCAGAAGGCAAGGCGGGCGGTGGCATGGGAGGCGACGCTGTTGGCAAAGTTGTCGGAGCCAAAGAAGAGGAGATTGGTCGCACCGAGCGGCAATGACAGAGCAAAGCCGATCCGCCCTTTCTCTCCGTAGCAGACCGGAAAGCCTGCATCGGGGACGAGGGTGAAGGTAGGGATCGGGTAGTTGGCTACGTAGTGGGCCATGTCTGGCATCCCGATCTCCTCAGCGCTGCCTACGATGAGCTTGATGTCCCCATCGAGGGTGATGCCCGCCTCTGTGAGGTAGCGGATCGCCCAAAGGGCGACCAGGGTAGCTCCTTTGTTGTCGGTCGCACCGCGTCCGACAAGCCATGGCCCGTTCTGCCACAGTGTAAAGGGATCATTCTCCCACGTCCCTTGGGCCGGCACGACATCGCCATGGCATGCGATACCGATCGAGTGGCCGCCCCGCCTGCCAGCCTTCGTGCCAATGACCAGTTGGCCGTCGATGCGCTGGGTAGACAGCGCACTCTCTGTCATCAAGGCCTCGATCCAAGAGAGCATTCGGTCACATGCCTCCCCGTATGGGTAGCCATCGGCCTGGGGTGATGCCACACTGGGGATGGCGACAAAGGCCGAGAGGCAGGACAGCAGGGCGTCAAAACTCTCTTCAATCCAACTCTTGAGGTGTTCTTCGTTCAGCATTGTGTTCCTGTGAGAAAGCTGGCACGCCTCCCAAAGGAGGCATGCCAGAGATGATTTGATCAGGTCAGGAGGCCAAGGTCCTTGGCAGCAGCCACGCCTGCGTCCTCCCACGCCTTGCCGCCCAGGGCGTCAAAGTCGCGGATGAACTTCTCCCATTCGGTCTTGGTAAGCGGGCGATTGCCACGGATGAACTCAACCAAGCCCTGCTCATAGAAGCGCTTGAGGTCTCCACCGGGAAGTGGCAGAAGGTCGACGCCGCTCTGCTTGATCCACGGCTGGGCCTGCATCTCGTACAGGGTTTCTAGTGCGCTCATCGGCTTCTTGGAGATTGCGGTTACGTAGGCAGGGTACCGTGACTCAAGCTCGGCCTCGCCCCAGTAGAACGCCAGGCCCTTGAGCTGCTGCAGCGGCTGCATCTCGGGCTTGGTGAAGCCCTTGGCGGGATCGGCAAGACCATTGACTGACGGAATTCCCTTCTCGTCGAAGACGAAGTTGACCCCTTCCTCTCCCCAGCCGATGGCCCAGTATCCCTCATCGCTCATCCACTCCAATAGGCGGGCGATGGCAGGGCCCTTACCGTCCTTGATAGCGCGGGCGCTGACGCTGATGATGCCATCGTTGACGTCGGTGTAGACACCGACCGAACTCTTGCCACTCGGTCCCACCGGTGGGGCGATGACGATCCACTCTCCGTTGGGGAAGTTCTTGTCAAAGGGAGCGTAGTTCGACTCCGATGCATAGGAGGCGTGTTGCTCGCGCATGATGCCGTAGCGGCCCTGCTTCCAGGCAGCTTTCCAGTCATCCTTCTTGTAGGAGAGCCAGTTCGGATCGATTACCTTCTCATCGACCATTCGCTTCACATACTGCATCGCCTCAAAGTACTCGGGCTTGCGAACATTGAGGCCGGCACTCTCTTTGGAGAGGTCCCACGTCCCTGCAACGCCCCAGGCGCCGAAGATCGGGTCGAGGCGGCGCCCAAGGCCCTCTTCGCTGGCAGTGATCTCAATGAAGGCGCTGAAGCCGTAGGTGTCGTTCTTGCCGTTGCCATCAGGGTCGTTGAAGGTGAAGGCCTTCATCACCTCAAAGTACTCGTCGACGGTCACCGGAACCGAGAGACCGAGGTTATCAAGCCAATCCTTGCGGATCAGGATGCCCTCGTTCTTCTTGATGTCGCCGGTCGACGGGGCGAAGCCGTAGGACTTGCCGTTCACC
Organism: Spirochaetales bacterium Spiro_03; assembly: GCA_001603105.1. GTDB lineage: Bacteria > Spirochaetota > Spirochaetia > Sphaerochaetales > Sphaerochaetaceae > Sphaerochaeta. Next base: position 1,493 of record LVBE01000160.1, on the reverse strand, counting down.
GAGGTATAGGCGATTGAACTGGCCGGATACATCTTGGCCGTGCGCCCGGGCATCATTGGATAGAGGTCATCGACCGGGGCGAGCAGGCCCTGCTTGACCAAGTTGATCATCACCGGGCGCCTGACCCAGATCATGTCCGGCAGGTTGTTCGCCGCTCCGGCGACCGTTGCCTTGGTGTCGCGGTCGTTGACGTTTGAGGGAAGCGGCGAGAGCTCAAGGTTGATACCCAGCTCGTTTCTAAGACGCTCATAGACGAACCAATCCGCCGGCGGGGACCCTGCCTCGACGATCGCCGGATTGTACCAGAAGGTGAGGGTCACCGGCCCCTCAGCGGCGGCCTTGGTGCTCTCCTTCGTTCCCGTTGCAGTCAAACCTACGGTGATGAAGATCAACAGCAACAGCAGTAGTAGATTTTTCTTCTTCATTGCAAACTCCTTTGAACCATGCAATTTCATATCTCATCACCCCCAAGGGGGTGTACAGTACCGTTCTACCACACCACCGAACGGGCGGCATCGACCGCCGTGCGGATCCTGGCATACGATATATCGGAGGGTAGGGTGCAGTCGGCTCCGAGGATGAAGGGTACCCCCTCCATGGCCCTGATGATCGAGTGGATCTCTGCCTCAAGCTCTGCGTCACTGCCATCGACGAGGACGCCACTGCGATTGGCCAGGCCTCCCATGAGCGTCTTGCCCACAAAGCGTCGCTGTCCTTGCTCAAGGCTCAGGTCATTCTCATAGACTCCCCAGTTGACGATGTCGCAGTACTGCTCATAGCCATTGAAGTACTCAAAGTCCAACCCTTTTTTGCACAGGTGGAGGGTGACGCTCACCCCCAGCGAGCGACACAGTGCAAGCAGCTCAAAGTCATGGGCCTTGACGACCGCATCGAACTCATCGTGGGTATAGATGTCCCGCTCTCCGCCGAGCACCGCAAAGTAGATGCCGTCGGCTCCTGCCTTGACCGACTCCTCGATCATGTAGGATTGCGCCTCGACGATTCGCTTGACGGCATCGATAAAGTAGGTAGGATGCGCGCGGTAGTGTTCTGCCTGTACCCGCCGGATCTCATAGTAGTCTGAATATTCGGGCCTCATCGCATGGATCGTTGAGGCACAGGTACCATGAATGGTAGCCACTACCGGCGCATCCTCTCTCTTCGTGTCACAGATCTCCTTGATGACCGCTGCCTGCTCTTGGATGAAGCTGTCAGTTCGGCTGAAGGTGGGGACCTTCTGCCAGTCGGACGGCACCCTGATGCCGGCGACCGACGGGGTCTGGTGCTCGTTCATCACCTTCAGGATATCCACATCGGTCTCAAGGAAGAATTGGCGGTGCGTCTCGACGGTCCCTAAGGCTGCCTCCCGATCTTTGGGGAAGTGTAGCGAGAAGCTCGTTGGGGTATAGTCGGGCCGCTTGCCGTCCAGGACTCTTTGCACTCTCTCTCGTTTTGTCATCGTATCCTCTGTCATCTATTGATATGTTATAAAT
>LVBE01000159.1 GCA_001603105.1 Spirochaetales bacterium Spiro_03 | reverse complement strand
CCTTTCCGATCTGGCGGCGCTGTTCCCATCGATCATCCAATAAGGTAGTACCACTTACCAATGAATGTAATTACATGAATTACAATATATTGGTAACCTAGAGATGCAATTGATACTCTCTCGTTTGAGGCGGCGGACACCGCTCTTGATCCCTTTAGTAAGGGATGCTGATTATTATCGAAATGCGCTATGCATTGCTCGAGTGGCCGAGGGAGAAGTCACCGACCAGCTTATAGAGTCCTCCATCGCGCTTCAGCTCAATGGTGCGTCCTGGCAGGTAGGTCTCGATGATCGTGCTCAGGTACTCCCTACTCGCCTCTTCGATGGCAAGTCGATCCTCCTCCTTGACCGGACAGAGCGTCCTGATCTCGACACTGAGCACGTAGCCACGTCCGTGCTCACTGCCGTAGCCGGCAGTGAATTGTGTGCCGGTGGAGAAGAGGCCGTCGTAGGCGACACTGGCTGCCTGACCGCGGCTTGGGCGATTTGGATGCAGGGGATAGAGGCCTTCAAAGCGTTCCTCAAGGTAGTTGTCTAGGTCATCGGCCATCGCCCTGAGCGCGTGCTCAAGTTCAAGTTGCAGTGGGTGGGTGCTCATACGTGCTCCTTTTCGTCAAGGTCTTGGTAGCGACGTAGCAGTGAGTCCAGCGATGAGAGGACAGCCAGGTCACGAGTGGGCAAGGATCTGATGGGTGTCCGTTCTACCGGTCGCTGGGCATCGGGCTCGAGCAGGGTGAGTTGGTCAAAGTTCGTGCGTTTGGCCAGCATCGAGACGTAGCCTTCGATCTGCTCCTTGTGCTGATCGAAGATCTCGGCTGCCCCATTGGCCATGGTCTGAAGGGCAGCAGGCGACGTCTCGTCCAGCTTGTACTCCTCGGCAAGGGGGGCGTGGATGCGGGTGTAGGAGAGCTCGGGGATCGAGGCAGCGATCTGGTCGACGCTTTGCATCTGGGCGGTGGCATAGACACGGTGGATCGGCGCTCCCTTGGCCGGATCGATCCAGCCGATGAAGCCGGTGCCGGCACCGCTGGCCTTGAAGGAGAAGTCACTGCTGGCCGTCGAGAGTGAGAGGATGTGGTATCGGCTTGCTCGAGGGTAGAGGCGCTTGGCTTCGATGTACGCATAGAGAGAGGGGTTGTTGGCAACCACGCCTCCGTCGATGAGGGTCTGCATCCGCTCTTCGCTCTGGTCGTAGAGATAGGCAGGCTTGAAGTACGTCGGAGCGGCGCTGCTTGCCCGAGCAGCTTCCCAGAAGAGAAAGCCGCGATCATCGCGCGAGCTCATCGAAAATGGGCGTCCCAAGTTGGCATCGTAGGCCATGATCAAGGTAGGAATCGTTGCATCTTTGAGCGCCACGTCAGCAAACGTTTCCTTCAGAAAGTGCTCAAGTGGTGCTTCATCGTACTTGTCAACGAAGATCTGGCTGAGAATGCGTCCTTGGTTTCTGAAGAAGATCGTCTTGCCGTGGTCGCGATAGAGCCTTTCAAGGGACGCGGTATCGACGCCCCATGGCAAGGTGCCTACGACCGGGCTCTGCAATGGGGCTCTCCTCAGCCGCTGCCAGAGTGTGTATGTTCTCTCTCCATAGACGTAGCTGGGCCCTTCGTCGCTGATCGTCAGGCGGGTACGCTCGATGGGAGCGGTGAGGGCCAAGGCGAGCAGTGCGCCGGTAGATGTGCCGGCGATGAGGTCGAAGTGGGTGGCAAAGGGACGCTTGTCGCCAAGGTCGGCGAGTAATTGTGCTATGCGGTGGATCAACACGGCAGGCACGATCCCCCGCATCCCTCCTCCATCGAGAGAGAGGATGTATCGAGGTTGAGTTGACTCTGATGCGCCTGGGGAGATTGCCATACTATAAGAGTGGTGAATTGTACGTACAGGGTCAAGCGAGCATTGAGAAGATCTGAAGCCGTTTGAAGATATCTGCATATAATATTCCTAAAAAGGAATATTATACTGATAGAAGGTATTGCCGTCGGAATTTG
>LVBE01000158.1 GCA_001603105.1 Spirochaetales bacterium Spiro_03 | reverse complement strand
GTATCAGAGAGCAGGCTCACAATATTCTCATCTGCGATATGGTCAATCCTACCCTTTCATTACGCTCATGCATGTTCACCTCATCGTATCCTTTCGACAGAGGTGGTTGAGGGATATGTGGTAGAGCAGGTACTCGACTATGAACATGCTTTTACCAGAAAGATTGGCTCATTTGAGTCGAGACAAGTCATTCGGAGCATTGGTCCAAGGCCCCATCCATGGTGAAGGCTCGCCGCCGAACCCATGGATGGGATGAAACATCGATCAGGAGAATCTGGGAAGGAATTCCTGTTGCAAATCTAGCATGTCATCCATGAACGCCTCGGCTTTCTCGATACTGTCAACCGTTGGTTCCAAGAGCAAAGCTTGGAGAAGCAGTTGCTTGGAACGGTACTGATAGGCCTGGACAGTAAGGATCTGAATTGAGATTTGATTGCGGCAGAAGGCAGCGACCCCTTCGGCCAATGGCTCAATGGACTGTGGATGTATCCCCTGTCCGTCTACGACGATCGGCACTTCAACAATCCCTTCTGCCTGAACATTTGGCACATACAATCCATCATTTCTGACATTGGCTGAATAAAAGTCCCTGCTTTGGCCGGTGATCATCGTCTCGATGATCGGGACCGCAATCTCCCGGGATGGGATGAGCAGCGGATCAATGGGACGTGTTCCATCAAGCAGCGGGGTAATGACATCTATTTGACTTTTATGCACCTCATCAAGGCGCCGGCTCTCAAGACCATGGATCCACTTGCCGTGCATATACTCACTTCCCCACGAGAAAAATTCACCTGCGTGGGTATTGTCAGGGTATGTGAGCATGCCATACACCTCAAGCAGCTTCTTCGGAAGCGAGAACAACGGATCATCGCTCAGTTCAGCGGCTCGTTTTAAAGCCGGGTATAGATCCTCTTGCGTTGTTGCATCTTTGATTTCCTGAAGCCAGAAGAGATGATTGATACCACCGCCTCTGATACGTATAGTGTTAAGCTCCCTACTCAGCAACCGGCCGATCGCCTGCAATGCATCGTGCTGGCCATGGCATAGCCCAAGTGTTTTCAACGGCGACATGGTTTTCAAAGCAAGCAGAATTCGGCTTTCAGGGTTCGTGAAATTAAACACAAATGCTGAAGGGGCAAGCTGTTCTACGTCTTTGCAAATCTCCAATACAAGATGGATATTCCGCAAAGCGTGAAAGAGCGCTCCGGGACCTCCATTCTCTCCATACGCCTGCTTGAACCCATAGGCATAGGCAACCCTGAAATCCTGTTCCCAAAGCGTATAGCGTGATCTTGATACCGAAATAAAGACGTAGTCGGCTCCAGGTAGCGCCTTTCTGCGGTCAGTTGTGGCCCAAAGCTTGGCTTTGGACTTTGATCGTTGCTTGACCATCATCCCAAACTGTTCCATCAAATGAAGTTTATGCTCGTTCACATCGACCAATACAACTTCAAGATGTCCTGAATTCAACGTCTGGTTAATAAGGATATCAATAATCGAACGTTGCCCAAAGATCTGGCTCCCTGCCCCGATAATCACAAATTTCACCGCATCTCTCCTTATGTTATGGCGTGAAGACCGTTGCTTCAATGGTACGTTCCTTGTTCTTGTCGGAACAGAAATAGTAGGCCGCAAGCACGTGGCCTGAAGGCAGCTGTGTGCTTCTCACGTACCCAAGATCCCAATGCCCGCCATCCTCACGCACGACTGTTTCATCTTGCCAACTATTTCCACCATCGTCACTCAGTGTATATCGAATTCCGTATGATGGGGAGCGATACCCATACGTCAAGCAGATTCGTCCATCATCAAGGCGGATCATGCTCGGCGGATTACTCAATCCTTCACCCTCAACAGCACGCGAAAGGAAGTTCCAGGTGGAACAATCATCGATCGAGCGATACACATCAATGCCCCATCTGCCATCTCGCTGCCACCGTACCGCAACAAGATACGTGTCATCATCCATTTTTATGGATGATGGCATGATGGTAAATCCCGGTTCCTCTGCGCCTATCCACGAACAGAACCTCCAGGTTTCCCCCCCGTCGACGGTTCGGATACAAAACACACGCCCCTCAGTCCCATCATCTTTGAACGCAGTTAAAAATACCGTGACCGCCTTAGGGCCATCTACAACATAATCAATACGTGGCTCAATGTTTCTTGCATCAAAAATCCGAATCTCATACGGACCTATCCAGTTGTGGCCGGCATCGATAGTGTAGTACGAGAACAGTGCACCATCGCGTGCCGGATGTTGGAGAAAAAACAAACCAGTTTCCGCTGATGAGAAGTCAAGCGTCTTGGGCCAAGAATCATGGGACAGAGGCGTTGCAACCGATTGCTCAAAATTCAGAGGGTTTTCCAAAGCCCATCGATCTTCATCGAGACTGTACCGACTCTGCCGTATGATTCGTGGCTGTTCCTTATCTACGGCATGATTAGAGTCCCCTACGAGTTTAAACGCACAATCTTGAAATCCAACAGATATCGTAGGACCCCAATTCCAAAGACCGTAATTGGCTGGCCATCCTCCAAATCGCCCGTGTTCGGAGAAAATTGTGTAGTGTTTCACGCGTACTCCTTTTTCCACAACTGTTCGTTTGCATGTATGTTC
>LVBE01000157.1 GCA_001603105.1 Spirochaetales bacterium Spiro_03 | reverse complement strand
CAGGGCCCAGGCGTGCATCAGAGGTGCCCGTAGTGGCGGGGCTCGGGGAGGGACAGTCATCCATGGACGGGGAGCGGGAATCCCTGCACACTTTTGGGCCGACTTGGTGATCGAGCCACAGAAGGAGATCGTGCTAGTCCTGACTCCAAGGGCGCGGGCCCAGGCGGTCAAAGAGCGCATCATCGAGGACCTGGAGCTGGAAAAGATGGGCAAGGGCATGCTCTTTGCGCTGCCGGTCATCGAGACGACCGGCCTGGTCGAAACGATCGAAGGACAATTGCCGTGAGAACGCTCCTTGAGAAGGGGCGGGAGGTCCTATGGACCCTAGCTCCGGTCGTCATCTTGGTACTCATCCTCATCGTCACTGTCGTCGAGGTCAATGGTGACATCTTCTGGCGCTTCGTCATCGGCTCATGCCTGCTGCTCTTTGGCCTGTCGATCTTTCTCTGGGGCATAGACCTATCGATGAACGCCATCGGCGCCTTGATGGCAGAGGAGGTGGCCACCAGCCGCCATCTGGCCAAAATTCTGATCATGGGATTTCTCTTGGGGTTTTTGATCACGGTTGCCGAACCGGACCTTTTGATCCTCGGCTCACAGATCGAGCAGGCATCAGGAGGGGAGATGCGCGCACTGCTCTTCGTCTACGTCGTCTCCTGTGGCGTCGGCATCACCGTCGCCTTCGGCCTGTGGCGCCTGCTCAAAGACCGGATGCGCTTTGGCACCTTCATGGCGATTCTCTATGTCATCATCCTCGCCCTCGCCCTCTTTGTCAGCGAGGAGTTTCTCGCCATCGCTGTCGACGCCTCCGGGGCGACGACGGGGGCGTTGACCACTCCCTTCGCCTTGGCCCTGACGTTGGGCCTTGCCTCACTGAAGGGAGGCAAGTACGCCGAAGAGAACGCCTTCGGTCTGGTAGGGGTGATGAGTGCGGGCCCGATCCTTGCCATCCTCTGCATGTCGCTCTTCACCGGTGAACAACACATCTACGCCGTCGCCGACGCGTTCACCGTTGAGACTGGCATCCTCGCCCCGATCCTCGCTGTTGTGCCCAAGACGCTGGTTGAGTCAGTTCTCGCCCTCACCCCGATAGCATCGCTCTTCTTCCTCTTCAATGGGTTCAAGTTCAAGATCTCTCGTACGCGCTTTCTGCCCATCATCGCAGGTCTTGCGCTCACCGTCTTCGGTCTGGTGCTCTTTCTCACTGGGGTGCACGCCGGCTTTTTGGATATGGGCAGGATCATCGGGCAGCAGATTGCGGCCATCGATTGGCGCCTGCTCATCGCCGTCGGCTTCTTCCTTGGCATGATCGTCGTCTTGATGGAGCCGGCGGTCCATGTATTGGGCAGTCAGATCGAGGAGGTCACCGCCGGCCACATCCCCATCCGCCTGATCAAGGTCACCCTCTCATTGGGCGTAGCAATCGCCATTGCGCTGTCGATGGTGCGCATCATCGTCCCGGCGGTGAAGCTGCACTACTTTCTGATCCCCGGCTTCACCCTCGCCCTGCTCTTCTCATTTGCCAGCGACCCGGTCTTCACCGCCATAGCCTACGATGCAGGTGGGGTCGCCTCCGGCCCGATGACAGCGACCTTCGTATTGGCCTTCGCCCAAGGAGCAGCCTCCATCATCCCGACAGCGGATGTGATGAGTGACGGCTTTGGGGTCATCGCCATGGTGGCCATGGCCCCGGTACTCTCCCTCAATGCCTTGGGCACCTACGTCGCCTACAAGCGACGCAAGAGTGCCAAGCTCGCCTTCAAAGAAGAGGAGCCGACAACGCTCAGGCCCATTGCCCGTACCGGAGAGCATGTGTGCATCATAGTCGATCTGATCCGTGGCCGCTCAGATGAGGTGGTAGCTCTTGCCCGAAGCGTCGGGGCCCAAGGGGCCACGATCCTCCATGGCCGTGGCGGGGACGATCAGGCGATCGTCAAGATCCCGTTCATCGGCGTCGAAGTACTCCCTGAGCGTGAGGTGGTGATGATCGTCACCGACGAGGCGTGCGCCGAACGGGTCTTTAGCTGCCTGCATGCCCACCCCGATCTGCAAGCTCGCCTATCGGGTATCTTCTGCGAGGCGCTGATGAAGCGCTACCCTACCCCCCAATGATGGACAGGCCCCTAAGCGGGGCCGCCCAGTTCATACCATCGGGGCGATCTACCACCTGACCAAGGTGTCGCAGTCAATGGCCTGGCCACTGGCGATCGACTTGTTGGCGGCGATACCGGTAAGGATCGAGCGGATTCCTGAGACGTGGTCCGCTGCGCGCTTGAATGGATCGGCGGGAGGAGTGTGGAGGAAGATATCGTCGAGCATCGCCGGATCTCCTCCCCCATGGCCGCCTTCGCGCACCTGTACCTCCACTTCATAAGGTGGCGCCAGCGTCGGACAGACACGGATGGTGTGGTAGACCGCAGCTCCCTCATCCTCCATAGCCCCGCCTGCGTTGATGTAAGGGCGCTCCTTGGCGCTGTACTCGATCCGCCCCTTGCTGCCGTTGAAGCTGATGTTGTACCCCTCCCACGGCAGGTAGGAGTTGAGGCTGTAGGAGAGCATCGCCCCATTTTTGTAGCGCACCAGGACCGCCATCGTATCCTCGATGGAGACTTCGTCACTGAAGACTGACCGGTCACGGATATAGCCGCTCTCCTCTTCGGCATCGAGGTAAAGTCCCTTGAGCGTCTCGTTGCTGGCCATGTCGATGGCGAAGGGGTCGCCCTTTGCCACCTCGCTGTTGTGACAGCGATAGTAGAAGTGCTCCACTCCCCGCTTCATTGCAGCAGCCTGGCCGTAGAAGTTCAGCGCCCCCATCGCATAGACGGTCTTGGGCTCGGTTCCAAGCCAGAAGTTCACCAGATCGAAGTGGTGGGTTGACTTGTGCACCAACAGCCCTCCGCTGTTGACCTTGTTGCGGTGCCAGCGGCGGTAGTAGTCAGCTCCATGGTCGGTGTTAAGCAGCCACTCAAAGTGCACCGAAAAGACCTCTCCAATTACTCCGCTTTCGATGAGCTCGCGGATCTTGGTGTGGTGGGGAGCGTAGCGGTAGTTGAAGGTCACGCGAATCTCGCGTCCATACTTCTTCTGTGCGTCGATGATCGCCTGTGCCTTCGTCTCGTCAGTGGTGATCGGCTTCTCACTGATCACATCACAGCCCTTCTCCATCGCCCTGATGATGTAGTAGTCGTGGGTTCGATCCACCGTAGTGACGATGACCACATCGGGCTTCTGCTCGTCGATCATCCGATCGAATTCACTGCTCTTGTACGTCGGCACCGGGCGATGGTTGCACTTCTCCACCAGCGTCTTGTTGGAGAAGTCCATCCGCACCTGGCTCATGTCGCAAAAAGCGACCAACTCGCAGCTATCCTGGTAGTTCAGCGCAATGGCTTCATAGAACATCCGGGCCCGTCCTCCGGTGCCCACCTGTGCATACCGCTTCTTCTTCATTTCTGTCCCCCTCATCTCTGTATTCTCATGACTACCATGCCCAACCGGACGGAGAGTCGTGTAGCCGATCAGGATGCTCCGCCTCCAAGGCGGCGAGCAAGAACGGGCCCACTCCCTGCAGATTGTCCCAGACAATGGGTTCACGTTCGGTGTAGTAAGCGTAGCTGCCGTCTCGGAATGGGCAGTCTGCGTAGTACTTGCCTACCCCTGCTCCCCGGCAGATATCGATGAGATGCAGCTCTCCGTCCGCTTCGGATCGCACCTTATGGGCGACCAGTCCTTCAAAGCCCGCAAGACCGGCTTCCTTGACCGCAGGGTCATCGACATACCCCTTGCGCGCCATCTTCATCAAGAAGTAGGAGAACATCGCCGTTCCGGAGCTTTCGGTGTAGTTCTTCTTTCTGCCTCCCTGGTCAAGAACCTGATACCACAGTCGTGTCTGTGGGTCCTGCACACGCATCACCGGCTCGACCAGGCGCTGGGCAAGGGTGAGCAATCGAGTGCGATAGGAGTCGTAGCACGCCTCGGCGGGGATGAAGTCCAGTACATCGACGAGCGCCATGCAGTACCAACCCAAACCCCGTGACCAGAAGCATGAACTCAATCCTGTCTCAGGGTCGCACCACCCCATCTGACGAAACTCATCCCAGGCGTGGTGAAGCAGCCCGCTCTTCTCATCATAGGTTTTCTCAAAGAGCAGCTCAAACTGGCCTACCAGGTCAGTGAGGCACGCCTCGACGGTATCAGTGAGGATGGCATGGCGCAGATAGAAGGTGCCATACATGTAGATCCCGTCAAGCCACATTTGGTGGGGATAGATCTGCTTATGCCAAAATCCGCCGCTCTCAGTGCGAGGATGGGTCTTCAGCTGACTGGCGATCTGGTCGATGGCAGAGCGGTATCGCTCATCCTTATAGCGGGCCAAGAGGTCGAAGAAGACCTTGCCTGGGCTGACCTGGTCCATCGAATACTCCTCAACGCGATAGCGCTCAAGCGTCCCATCGGCGGTGAAAAATTGGTCATACGCCTCTTTGACCCAATCCATCCACTCTTCTATATCCAAGGCCTTTGCCGTGCGATAGAGGCACTCAAGGCCCAGGCCGGTGACGTAGTGCCACCCCTTCGGGTTGGCATCACGTCGCTTGATCAGCGATGATCCCATCTGCCATGCATAGGTGTTCTTCATTATTCTGCTCCGTCATTGAAATCGATCAATACCTTCAAGAGCGTCCCACTTTCACGGGAGAACTCCTCAAAGGCCAAGGGGGCTTGGTCAAAGGGGTAGACGCGGCTGACCATCTGTGACAGGTCAAGGCCGCGCTCTCGTACAAGGTCGATGAGCGTGAGAAAGTCCTCTTTGGTCGCGTTTCGGGAACCGAGGAGGGTGAGCTCCTTCTTCTGGATCATGGTGAAGTTGAACGGCACATGCTCCTTGCCTACCCCGATTTGCACCACACGGGCACCGTGGGCGCTGGCCTCAACGCTTTGCACGAAGGTGGACCCAAGCCCGACCGCCTCGATGACGACATCAAAGCCGGCGCCATCGGTAGCCTCCTTGACTGCCTGCTCAAAGGTCTCGCCGCCGCTGTTGATGATCGTATTGGTAAATCCAAAACGTCTGGCCAACTCCAATTTACCCTCTGCGATATCTGCGACCCACACACGGGCGCCGAAGAGAGAGGCTGCATGGGCAGCGAGGAGGCCGATGGTGCCGCTGCCGATGACCAACACCCGGTCATCGGGTGTTGGGTCGGCGCGCTTGACGCCATGATAGGCGATGGCAAACGGCTCGATGAGGGCGAGGGTCTTGGCATCGAGGCCCTTGCCATCATAGATGCGACAGACCGGCATGGTGATATAGGTGCTGAACGAGCCCTCTCGCTGTACGCCCATCGTCTGGTTATCCATGCAGGCGTTCACCAGGGCCTTGGAACACGCATGGCAGTGGCCACAGTTGAAGTATGGATTGGCCGTCACCACCATGCCAGGTTCAAGGCTATGATCCTCTGCGTTTACTTCAACGACCTTGGCGCTGAACTCATGGCCCGGGATGCGGGGGTATGAGACGTAGGCGAAGGTACCTCGGTACGAGCCAAGGTCACTGCCACAGATGCCCCCATAGCAAAGCTTCAAAAGCGCCTCTCCCTGCTTCGGGGATGGAAGCGGACGATCGATGATGGAGACCTGGCCGGGTTTGACGATATTGATAGCCTTCATTGCTCCTCCTATTGCTGAGGTAATCATACTGTTATATATATCATAAATGCAAGTAAAATCTAAGATGCTCTTGATATTTATACAGTATTTAAC
>LVBE01000156.1 GCA_001603105.1 Spirochaetales bacterium Spiro_03 | reverse complement strand
CGGGAGAATACGTGGAGGCATCTCAATTTCTTCCAGTATCGCTGCTACATCACCGCGAGGGTTCCCAGGGTCATCACACCCGACGGCAAGGTCAAGACCGTCGCGGTCCCCTGGGCCCGCAGCGGAAGCGGCTTCACGCTGATGATGGAGGGCGTGATACTCACCCTTGTGAAGCACATGCCGGTCAGGACGGTTGGCCGGGAGATCGGGGAGCACGACACCAAGCTGTGGCGCCTGATAGGCTATCATGTGGAGGAGGCCCTCAAGGACCAGGACTTCTCGGATGTCAGCGCAATCGGGGTGGATGAGTACAGCCACAAGGGGCACAACTACATAACGGTCTTCCTGTCCCATCCTGATGTCGTCACCGATGAGGCGGGCAGGCGCAGGCAGGAGGGGAAGGGAAGGGTTCTCTTTGTGACGGAAGGAAAAGACAAGGCCGCTGTCCTGCGCTTCCTTGGGCGTTTCGAGCAAAAGGGCGGCACTCCGGAGCAGGTGGAGGTGGCGACCAGCGACATGATCCACGGTTTTCGCGGTGCCATGCAGGAGAGCTTCCCCAACGCCGTCGTCACCGTGGACAAGTTCCATGTGCTCAAGAATTGCTCCGACGCGGTGGACAATACGCGCAAGCGGGAGCTTCGCAGCAAGGACAGCGCGAAAGCCAAGGATCTGAAGGAGAGCCGCTACATCTGGCTGAAGAACCCCGACAATCTCACCGACAAGCAGCGAACAAGGCTCAGTCAGCTGCTGGAGGTGGAGTACCTGGATACGGTCCAGGCATACAGCTGCCGCCTTGAGCTGCAGGATTTCTATGAGAAGCACAAGACCTACGATGAAGCGATGATATCGGATTTTGAGGGGATGGTCATCAAATTCGCGAACTCCCCTGTCATGGAGATTCGCAAGTTCGCAGCATGCCTGACCAGGAACGCCGTCGAGATTCTCAACTACTTCCAGACATTGAGGACCAATGCCATATTGGAGGGGTTCAACTCCAAGATAAGCATCATCAAGAGTCGTGCCAGAGGCTTCAAGAACATGAGGAACTTCATGAATATGATCTACTTCGTCTGTGGAGAATTGTCTCTTCCTCTACAGCCGATTATGTAGCTCTACCCACTACAAACAGCGAATAGCCTCTTTTGGTCAGATTATTGCCTTTAGTTGGAGAGTTTGACGACTTGAATCGAAAGGAGATGATAGAGAAATTTAAGGGGCTATTCGCTGGATAGGGTTTCCCCTATCCAACGGATTGATCTTGGAGAAGGGCAGGACCGCCGAATGGAAGTCCTGTCCAATTACTAGTAGTGGTGTTGGTTACTTGAACCGGTTGAGTCTCAGCGCATTGCCTACGACAAAGACACTGGACATCGACATGGCAAAGGCTGCGAACATCGGTGAGAGGGAAGGCCCTCCGAAGATGGCCAGTAGCCCGATAGCCAACGGAATACCCAACATATTGTAGAAGAACGCCCAGAAGAGGTTCTGGTGGATGTTGCGCATCGTCGCCCGGCTGAGCAGCAGTGCTTTGGTGACATCGGTGAGGTTGTTACGCACCAGCACCACATCTGCGGTTTCACGGGCTACGTCGGTGGCGCTCCCTACGGCGATGCCAACATCGGCGGCTGCCAAGGCAGGGGCGTCATTGATACCATCGCCGACCATCGCTACCTTGCCACTTGTGCTGTAGGCGGCGATCGTCGCCTCTTTCTGGTCAGGCAACTGTTCTGCGATATACGTATCGATCCCTGCCTGGGCGGCGATCGCTTTTGCTGTTCGCTCGTTGTCGCCTGTGAGCATCACCGTCTTGATGCCGAGCTGTCTCAGTTGGGCGATAGCATCCTTGGTCTCGACCCTCAGGGTATCGGCAACGGCGATCAGGCCAAGATAGGAGCCGTCCTGGGCAACCAACAAGGGAGTCTTGCCCTCATCGGAGAGGCGGACCATCGTCTCTTCAACTGAGAGAGGTAGGGTGACATTCGCCTCACTGAGAAGCTTTTTGTTCCCGATGCGGATCAGTGAACCGGCAATGACCCCTTCGATCCCCGATCCAACCAAGGCCTTGAAGCCGCTGGCCTCGCCGACCGTGAGACCCATCTCCTCAGCCTTTGCAACAATCGCCTTTGAGAGGGAATGTTCGCTCGCCAGCTCCAAGGTGGCGGCGAGGCGCATCACCTCGATCGGATCGTCGGCGATGACATCGGTCACTGCGGGCTTTCCAATGGTCAGGGTGCCAGTCTTGTCAAAGATGATGGTATCGACGGTGCGTAGCGTCTCAATGGCCGCTGCGTGGCGGAAGAGAATACCCATCTTCGCTCCCTTGCCGCTGGCGACCATGATGGCGATCGGGGTGGCGAGGCCGAGAGCACACGGACAGGCGATGACCAGGACACTGACTGCCCTGAGGATCGCCAGGTCGAACGCAGCTCCTGCCACCATCCAGCCTACGAAGGTGAGAGCTGCGATGGCGATGACGATTGGGACAAAGAAACCGCTGATCTTGTCAGCAACCCGGGCGATGGGGGCTTTGGACCCCTGTGCCTGTTGGACCAGTGTGATGATGTTGGCTAAGGCCGTGTCGCTTCCGACCTTGCTGGCACGGTATTGGAGAGCGCCGGTAGTATTGAGCGTCGCTGCATACACCTCGCTGCCCAAACTCTTTTCGACTGGGATTGATTCGCCGGTGAGCAAGCTCTCATCGATGGCACTGTGGCCGCTTATGACGAAGCCGTCGACCGGTAGCTTCTCCCCGGGCTTGACCAGGATGATGTCATCGACCTGGACGGCGCTCGCTTCGACAGTGCGTTGCTCTCCATTGACCAAGATCGTGGCGCTCTGGGGGGCGAGTTCCATCAACTTCTGGATCGCCTCTCCGGTCTTGCCCTTTGAACGTAACTCGAGGTAGCGCCCGAGCATAACCAGCGTCAAGATCGTACCCACTCCCTCGAAGTAGAGATGGTGGTGTAACGCTGATAGGTCACCGCCGATAAGCTGTACCACCCCCCAGATCGAGTAGGCGTAGCTCGCTGTCGTCCCGATGGCCACCAGGCTATCCATATTCGGCTCACGGCGGATCAGCAAGGAGTAGCCTTTGGTGAAGAAGGCTGAACCGCCTATGATGGTGCCGGTAGCCAACAGCAGCTGAAGAAGTGCGTTGGCGAGGCTGCCGATGGGTAGGGCCAGGCCTACCATCGGTCCCATGGAGAGGATCATCAGGCCAACGGTGAGGATTGCGTTGATGATCAGGCGGTTGCCCAGGTCCCTCAGCTCACGCCTCTTCTGATCCTCCTTGGCCTGCGCATCGACGGCGTCGCTGACGCTGTAGCCGATGCGCTTGACCGCGCCCTTGATGCGCTCAAGGTCAAGATGTTCCTCATCGAAGGAGATGGTGGCCGTCTCGGTTGCCAAATTTACCTGCGCTAGGCTCACACCCTCAAGCTTGTTGAGCGTGCGCTCAACAGCGCTGGAACATGAGGCGCAGGTCATCCCCTCAATGCCGATGCGGATCTCTGTCATGACAGCACCTCGTAGCCGATCTCGGCGATCACGGCCTTTGCTGCCTGTACCGTCTCATCTTTGGTATGCTTGATGACAACCTTGCCGCTCTTCGCACTGGCCTTAACCGATTGGATGTCATCAAGCGCCTTCAGTGCGTTGATGGTACGGTTTTCACAGTGACTGCAGCTCATGCCGGTTGTATTGATGATGGTCTTCATGAATAATCCTCTCTTCGTCCTCTGTGGACAAATATTCCAAATGCTCTAGACAGAGCTGAGAATTTCAGCTACTATCCCTTTTGTACGTCGGGCGGTTAACTCAGCGGGAGAGTGCCACGTTGACATCGTGGAAG
>LVBE01000155.1 GCA_001603105.1 Spirochaetales bacterium Spiro_03 | reverse complement strand
AAGAGTAAAAAAAAAATGATTGACAAACGATAAAGATGTGGTAGAATAAAGTTAGTAAAACGTTTTACTAAGTTCAGGATAGGGAGATATCCAAGTGGGCATCTTAACAACGAACGACAAATATCATCTTCCTAATCATATGGCAACAAACATGGTTCTACATCTAGTAAAACGTTTTACTATTTGTCTTCACGAAGGAGTAGACAGTGAAGAAGAGTAATCGTGTCACAATCACAGATGTTGCCAGACTGGCTGAGGTCTCTGTCTCAACAGTCTCTGTGATTCTCAAAGACCCTGAGAACAACCGGTTTCCCGAGGTGACTAGACGACGCGTCCTTGATGCAGTAAAAGAGCTCCAATACCAGCCGGCAGTCTACGCACAACAAATGAGAGGTAAGCGCCTGCATGTCATTGGCCTGATCATCCCAGACCTGACAAACCATTTTTACCCTGAAGTCACCAGTGGATTCACAGAACAGGCCAATATATTAGGGTATAACGTAATCCTTCTCAACTCCAATAATAGCATTGGCCAGGAGCAATCATTTGCAGAAACTCTTATAGCAATGCGCGTCGCTGGGGTTGCCATTTGCGGTGTATACACCATCGATGAGCGAGAAAAACAACTCATTCAACGTCTCCAAAGCCAGGGAATTCCAGTCGTCAGAGTCGACCGGTATGAAGAAGACAATATCTCACCTTATGTAGGTATCGACAACTACAGCGCAGGATACGCTATGACTGAGGAGCTGTTGCAAGGAGGACACACTGCCATTGCCTGTGTAGTCCCTGATGAACCCGTCCATATTGTTGCAGAGCGACAACGCGGGTATGTAGCAGCTATGGCCAACAGAGGCCTGAATCCTATTATCTGTGGTTTTCGTAACGGTGATGCCCAAAGCCTTTCACAGGTGGTGGAACGATTATGGCACGCTGATGAAAGGCCGACAGCCCTCTTTACACCGGGAGGGGATATGGATGCCATCGGATGTATCCGTGCCGCTGACGCCTTAGCCATCAGGGTTCCTGATGACCTGAGTATCGCGGGCTTTGACGATATCTACGTAGCAAGCGTTGTTCGTCCTGCCCTAACCACGATACGCCAGCCAAAGTATGAAATGGGTAAACAATCTATGGGTTTGCTTTACAAACTCATAAAGAGAGAGAAGCTTACCAGCGAACGGATTTTGCTCCCATTCGAGTATATCCGTCGTCATTCAACGATAAACCTTACTGATGTATGTCTAATACCGTAAATAGGAGAACGATATGATTACAGTTCGTGGAAAGGATATGTTGTTCATCGAAGCCCATGGCCATGTATGGCAAAAGCTCCATGGTCGTCGCTTTGACACTGAGAAGTTGATCCCGCTTCAATATGGAAGAGTCCAGATTGGCAGCGAAGAGATTCAATTTTTGCCACCAGAAGTCGTCGACAACGTCTTCACCATTGAGATGCTTAAGACGTACGAGAAGCTCTTGGGTTTTGACAAGGTTGTCCTTTTGCAGACCCCCTGCTATGGAGAACAATACGAATATATCAACGATATTATTGCACAAGAACCCGATCGCTATGTGACTGTTGGGATTCCTAACCCACAAGACAAGGCTTCCTACCTCGAGACAGCAAAGCTCTGCCTCGGTCAGTACAAGTACAAGGGCTTGAAATTTGAGTCTCCCGACATTCCCTTTGACATGTTGGCAAAAGAAAACCAGTTTGTCTTTGAGGAAATCATGAAATATGACGCATATTTCATGATTGACCTGGGATGGCACGATGGACCACATGACTTCCCCATTGACGATTTCTTGGAAGTAGCTCGTCGCTACCCAAATCTGAAAATCATCCTCCCCCACCTCGGAGTCAGCAGACTCTGGGACCCAGAGGAGACTCGTTCTCTCAATAGCCTACGCAAGACTCTCTCGGTCCTTGAGATCAATGAGCACGTATATTTCGACTGCTCTGGCATCCCAATGCTTGCTACGCGTGCAGGGCAGGAGTACCCATGGCCTGTCTTTGGCGACGCCCTGAAGCTTGCAAAGCAGATGGGAGCCATAGACCGAGTCATGTGGGGGTCAGATGCTCCAACCGTATTGGTTGCGTGCACATACCAGCAGCACATCGACTGTTTGGTCAAGCACAGCGATTTCCTTACTGATGATGAATTGGAGAACATCCTAGGCAAGACCGCCGACCGTGTGTGGTTTGGCCAGTGATAAAAGCTCTAATTAAGGTGGTATGCAATGAGCAACAGTCGTGAAATTCCAATTGTGGAGTTTCGGAACATTACCAAGGCGTTTAGCGGTATACGAGCGCTTGATGATGTCTCCTTTTCTATCAAGCGGGGGACCGTCCATTGTTTGATGGGAGAGAACGGAGCAGGTAAGTCCACCCTAATCAAGATTCTGACCGGCGTCGTAAAAGAAGACGCCGGGCAGGTATTCTTTGATGGACAGCAGCTTAACCATCGGGACATCTGGAGTACACGACAGAAGGGTATTGGCACGGTCTTTCAGGAGAACAGCCTGATACCCCATCTGTCGATTGCTGAGAATGTCTTTCTATCCAGAGAGTTGCGTACCAAGGCAGGCATCATAGACCGTAGGGGGATGGAGGAGGAGACGGTGCTCAGAGGCCGAGAGTTAGGCATTGAATTACAGCCTAAAAAGCTAATCAAGCACCTCTCTGTCGCTGAGCAACAAATCGTTGAGTTGGTGAAGATGTTCTCACAGAACCCAAAGTTTGTGATCTTGGATGAACCGACATCCTCACTCTCTGATCATGAGATCAATAACCTGTTCTCAATCATCCGCAAAATGAAAGAGAAAGGAGTCACCTTCATTTACATCTCGCACAGGATGGAGGAGATCCAGGAGATTGGTGACGATGGGTCTATCCTTCGAGACGGCAAATACATCACCTACATCGACGATGTCAAACAAACCGACCTCAACGACATCATAACCCACGTCGTCGGTCGCCCGTTGAAGCAGATTTACCCGAAGCGGTCGGCTCAGATTGGAGACATCAGCCTTGAAGTACGAAATCTCTCGGTTGCAGGTCTTGTCCATGGAATAGATTTCTGGGTACGCAAAGGAGAGGTCCTCGGCTTCTCTGGGCTCGTAGGTTCGCGACGTACCGAAACTGCAAAGGCCGTTTTTGGTGAACTGCGAAAGTCCTCAGGAGAAATTTTCAAAGATGGCAATCTCGTTACGATCAACAGTCCGTACGATGCTATACAGTGTGGTATCGGACTGTTGACTGAGAACAGGAA
>LVBE01000154.1 GCA_001603105.1 Spirochaetales bacterium Spiro_03 | reverse complement strand
ATCTTCTATATCGTTTGGGTCGCTGTAGCGCTCTTGGGCTTTCTCAACCAGCGTCAGATGATCAAGGCAAAGGAGGCAGAGCGTGCATGACCACCTACAGGCTCTGTCGGTCAGCGCCCTGACCGCCCTGATCAAGAAAACCCTCGAAGAGGGGTTCTACGGCCTTACCGTCCATGGGGAGATCTCAAACTTCCGCCCCTCCTCCACCGGCCACTGGTTCTTCACCCTCAAGGATGAAAGCGCCTCCATCTCGGCGGTGATGTTCAAGGCCAGTACCTGGCGTGTCGACTTCAAGCCAAAGGAGGGAGACCGGGTAGAGGTCACCGGCAGCCTTGACCTCTACGCAGCCCGCGGCACCTACCAGATCAAGGTCGAGGCGATGACACTCAGCGGTTACGGGGAGATCCTTGCCGAGCTTGAGCGTCGTAAGCGCCTCTTTGCCGAGAAGGGGTACTTCGCCTCCGAAAAGAAGCGGCCCCTTCCTCCCTACCCCAGACGGGTGGGGGTGGTCACCAGCCCTACCGGTGCGGCTTTGAAGGATATCCTCACGGTCCTCGCCCGCCGAGCCCCGGCTATCGAGGTGCTCGTCCTGCCAGCAGTGGTACAGGGCGATAGCGCTGCAGAGAGCGTGGCGCTGCGCATCAGGCAAGCCAATGCCCTGATGCTCTGTGATGTGTTGATCATCGCCAGAGGCGGCGGCTCGACCGAGGACCTGCTTCCGTTCAGCGACGAGGTGGTCGTCAAGGCGGTCGCCGAATCATCGATTCCGACAATCAGCGGGGTCGGCCATGAGATTGACTTTGCCCTCGTCGACTGGGCAGCTGACCTTCGCGCCCCAACCCCCTCGGCGGCGGCCGAACTTGTCAGCGCCTCCTCCCATGCCCTCCAACAAGCGGTCAAGGGGTATGGGCCACATCTTATCGGCCGCATTGAGGCACGCCTGGCCCTCGCCGAGGCACAGCTGAGACGGTTTGACAGCGCCGCCCTGCTACACCGCATCGATGCGGCGCTTGACTCAAAGCAATTTGTGCTCGCCAACGCGACCAATGCCATGACCGCTTCAACCGATCGTATCCTTGCCTCAGCCCAAGAGACACTGAGGGTACTACAAGGGCGGTTGCACGCCCTCTCCCCGCTTGCTATACTCAGCCGGGGCTACGTCGTGGTGACAGATCGAGACGGGACGATCATCGCACGCAAAGCGGATGCCTCCCCCGGCTCGGAAATTTCGCTTCGCTTCATCGATGGCTCTCGACGAGCCACTATCGAGGAGGATCTATGAGCTTCGAATCCGATATCAAGAGAGTAGAGCAGATCGCAGAGCTTCTCTCCTCGTCACAGACTCCCCTGGAGGAGGCGATCGCCCTCTTCGAAGAGGGGATGGCACTGACCAAGGCCCTTGAAAAGACGCTCAGCTCTGCCAAACAAAGCGTGCAGATCGTACGCGGTGAGAGTGTCGATTCAGTTGAAATCACCGCGATGGAGTAGCGTGCCACATGCCAACGAAGAAGATTGTATTTCTCATCCAATGTGAGGACCGCAGGGGGATTCTCAGCGCGACGACGACGTGGTTCTACCACCAGGGATTCAATATCCTCCACTGCCAACAGCATACCGACTCCATTGACGGACGCTTTTTTATGCGTGTCGAGCTCGATGTCGCTGACCTGGTCACGACGCGTGGGGCCCTCGAACAGGAGTTTGGGCGCTTTGCGGCCGAGCAGCAGCTGCAATGGGAGTGCCACTGGGGCGACTATGCCAACCGGGTGGCCATCATGGTCAGCAAGACCAGCCACTGCCTCTACGACCTCGTCTCACGGCAGAAGGAGGGCGATCTTGACTGTGAGATCCCGCTGATCATCAGCAACCACCCCGACCTTGAACACATCGCCAACCAGTTCAGGATCCCGTTCTACCACCTGCCCATCACCGCCCAGACCAAGGGACAGCAGGAGGCGAAGGTGCAGAGCCTCTTAAAGCGCTTTGACATCGACCTGGTCGTCATGGCCCGGTATATGCAAATTCTCAGCCCGGCCTTCACCGAAGCCTGGGCAGGGAGGATCATCAACATCCACCACGGCTTTTTGCCGGCCTTCCAAGGGGCCAATCCCTATGCTCAGGCGTACCAGCGCGGAGTGAAGATGATCGGGGCGACAGCGCACTATGCCAGCGATGAGCTCGATCAAGGCCCGATCATCGAACAGGATGTGGTGCGCGTCAACCATGAGCTGGACCCCAAGGGTCTGCGTGACGTAGGAAAGGATGTAGAGCGACGCGTCCTAAACCGGGCGGTGCAGGCCCACCTGGAGAGCCGCGTCATCATCTACAAGAACCGGACCATCGTCTTCAGTTCGGGGCAGTGAGGTTCAGGCACTCTAGAAGCGGATGGACAAAAACGCCGTCCTTTCGTACCAAAGACCCGTCGAAGTACATCTCTCCGCCGCCCCACTGTGGGCGCTGGATCTGCACAAGATCCCAATGCACTGAGCTGCGGTTGGTATTGTCGCAGTCTTCATAGGCGTTGCCGGGAGTGAAGTGGATCGAGCCGGAGATCTTCTCGTCAAAGAGGGTGTTGTCCATCGGCTCGAGGATTGCCGGGTTGACGCCGAGGGCGAACTCTCCGATGTAGCGCGCCCCCTCATCGAGGTCGAGGATCGCATTGATCTTCTCATCGTCATCGGCGTGCGCTTCGATGATTTTGCCGTCTTTGAATGTGAAGCTCACGTCCTTGAAGCAATGGCCATTGTATGTCGATTCGGTGTTATAGCGGATCGTCCCGTTGACCGAATCCTTGATCGGGGCGGTGTAGATCTCCCCATCGGGGATGTTCATCTCACCGGCGCAGGCGATCCACCCCATCCCCTTGATGGAGAAGCTGAGGTCGGTGCCGGGGGCGATGATGCGCACCTGGTCGACCTGATCAAGAAAGCGCTTGGCCTCGGCCATCGCCGCTCCCATCGCCGCGTAGTCGACCTCGGTGCAGACACGGTAGAAGAAGCGCTCAAACTCAACGGTCCCCATCTTGGCCTGCATCGCCATCACCTCGGTCGGATAGCGTAGCACCACCCACCGCGTCTGTGTCAGGCGCGTCTCCATATGCACCGGGGTGGTGTAGTGGCGGCTGGCCAAGTTTGCCTGCGCCCCGATGGTGGCAAGCTCACGGACATTGGCAACGCCCCGGATCCCGATGAAGGCATCCATCTGCTGCATGCGATACTGGTCCACATGAGCCCACGCCTCAAGGCTCTCTTGGGTGGCCCGCTCGACCATGGCACGCTCAAGGCGCTGGTTCCAGAGGTTCACGACCGGATAGGCGCCCTTGTCATAGACCGCATTGACCAATGCCTCCACCATCGTGGTAGGCACGTCCACGGCGTTGATCAGGCACGATTCGCCCGCCTTCAGCTTCACCGAATGCTCCACCAACAAGGTGGCGAGCTTCACTTCTCTCTCATCAGCCATCTATCGACTCCTTATCTATCTGCCCACACCTCGATCATCTGTGAGGTATAGGGGTGGGGAAATTCTACACCAATCGCCCGCAGGGCGAGAGCGGGGGCCTTGAGGCCTCCGTACAGCTCATCGCCGTCAATCGGCCAGCCGCTCCAGGCAAGGTGGGCACGCACTTGGTGGCGAAAGCCCGCACTGAGGTGGCAGGTGAACCGACGAGCTCCATCGACGGTGGTGCCGCCGTAGAAGATACGTGTCAAATACCAGGTGGGGCTACTCTTCTCCAGGATGTGGCGTGGGCTCTCACTGAGCACGGGGCGCACCTCACGCCGTCCTTCGCCCCAGTGGCGAAAGAGACTACCCACCGCGACCTCGCGCCCACCGCAGTGCACCGGGTCCTCGTAGGGATAGGGAGGAAAGTGTGGATTTATGACTCGGCTGGCTACCGAGCTCTTGGCCTGGTACTCCTTGATGAACAGACCGGCTTGGCCGATGGCCAAAAGCCGTTGGTACGCATCCTGATTACGGGCGATGACCACCAAGCCGCTGGTGGGGG
>LVBE01000153.1 GCA_001603105.1 Spirochaetales bacterium Spiro_03 | reverse complement strand
GCAGCGTCAGATGTGTATAAGAGACAGGCTCTATACAGGTCCACCACCCAATAGTGGGTGCTCTACTCCCTACAATCGGCATACAAGACCATATTGACCTCTATCCATCTCTTTCCCATACTCAGCTCATGAAGCGCAATCCGTTCAACAGTGTCATGATCATCTACATCATCAAGTGCCTCATCGCGGCGGCCATCTGTTGGAATCTCTACAGAGCCTTCCCCCAGTGGCACCTGCACTGGTCGATCATCAGCGTACTGCTCGTCCTTGCCCCGGACTGGGACAACTCGATCGCACTGCCGATGATGCGCATCAAGGCCAACATCGTCGGGGCCTCGGTAGGCCTTGGATGCTTCTTCCTGCCGTTGGGACAGCTGACCTCGCTATTGATCGGTGTTGCGACCACGATCGTGGTCTGCACCCTCCTCTTTCCCTCGTCGACCCGGAGCGCCCTGGCGGCCTTGGTCATTGTCTTGATGCAGGAGACAGGAGAGCCTGCCTTCAGTTATGCACTGCAGCGAATCTTCGCTGTCATCCTCGGTTGTGCGGTGGGCCTTGGCATCACCCTCATCTTCTTTGGGGGACGGTGCCTTCTAGAACGCCGTACCCTCAAAGACAGCGCTTCGCGGCTCGAGGCTTCCGGCTGAATACTCCCAGATCGACTCGTACTGTTCGATGTCCTCCCCCATCGCCTCAAGCTGACGAAGGTATGCGCTAATCGACTTGCTCTCGATGATGATCACGTGGCCCAGCTCTTCGATGATGGGAGAGTGGGGGCGACTGTGGTCGAACTCAAAGCGCAAAATCCGCCTGCCATCGGCGGTGATGCCGATGGTGCGGAAGGTATTGCTCTTACCCACAGCCGGCAGGTTGATGGTATTGCGGTCAGGACTGATGAAGGGAATCTCATCACCGTCACGGATGATGTTGGTGTTCTCCACCATCTTGTGCGCCTGCTGCAGGAAGGTACGTAGCACACTGTGGTAGCGCTGGGCGATCTGGCCGATGGACGCCTCCTCAACCTGCTCCTGCATCGAGCGGGCATTGGTGGCAAAGAGCTCACGGTTCTCCTTGAACCCTTTGACGCTGAAGTTGTAGTAGGGCAATACCCCGATGTCATTGAGCACCTTGCGTAGCTTGGCCGAGTGCCCCCGTCGGCTTGCCGCCACCGTGAACACCTCTTGGTTGGTCACCGCCCATCCCGCCTCAAGCAGACGAGATACCGCCTCCTTGGTCTCGACGGTGATCTCCATCGCCGTGGAGATGTGAGTCTGTACGATGCACTCTTCGATGCCGACCTCCTCTGCCCGTGTTTTGAAGGAGCGCAATACCCCGACAAGCTCGTCTGTGATGCGCTGGGGCAGGTAGACCGGAATCTTGGTGCCTAGGCGAACCCGCTTCATCGGTGCGTACTGCTCACCTTCAGAGCGCAGAGCGTTGTCCTCGATCTTGCCCTTCGCCATCTCGATGACTGCATCGAGAATCTGAGCCAGCGACCTCGGAGAGCTCATGAACGCATCGCCTCCGGTTATGAGGATGTCACTGAGGTAGGGGTCGGTACGGAAGTACTGCATGTTCACCGCCAGCTGCTCAGCCCACGAGGCGGTGGGCTTCAACTTCTCAAGCTCAAAGTTGAAGCGCCCTGCCTGAAAGTCATACATCCGCTGACAGTACGAACACAGCCCCCCGCACGCCCGTCCCATCGTATCGGGGATGAAGATCGCCACATTGGGGTAGCGTCGATGGACGTTGCGTGACGGCAAGACCCAGCCGGCGGCGTTGGGCTTGCCCACCTCGGCGATGTCCTCCTTCTCCCATGCGACGATCTGGCCGAACTCGTCAACCAGATCCTGGCTATAGAGCAGGTATGAGCGGATGACGATGTCACTTCTGGGAAACTCTTGCTCTTTAAGTGGCCGGGTGTCGATGAGGGAGAGAAAGTACGGGGTGGCGAAGATCGGAATCCCCTTCTTCTCAGCGCTCTGCATGATGGCAAGCTCCTCATCGCTGAGGCTGTTGTCAAGGAAAGTGTTCAGCATCTGGGCACTGCGTACCGCCCAGAAGAGGTGGAAGCGGTCGTCGTCCCACCATCGCCTCACCGCCTGGCGCTTCTCCTCTTCGCCCATCGTCGCTTCAAAGGCCCACCGCTGACTCGGCTTCTCTTCGATTCGGCGCACCAACAGCGCAATGATCCGCTCCTTGTTCGCAGATCGCCAGGCGACGGTGGCCTCATCGAGGCCACTGGGATGGCGATCCATCCACGCCTCCACCATCTTGCGCGTAGGGATCTGACGAGCCTCGATGCCACAGATCTGACCGATGAGGTGGGCCATGTCGGCGACAAAGTCAGCGGTGCACTCACACTCCTCGCCCCTGATCAGGGCGGCTAGGAGGGTGATGGGTTGGCTGACCACCTCTTGTCCATGAAGGTTTTGATCGACAAACGCCTGTCCTTCATAATCGAGGTAGTCGAGCATCCGCATATAGGCCATCGAGGTGGAGACGAGCTTGTAGTAGGTCTCTTCGCTCTGCTGCTCTCCAGTATAGTAGGCCCATGCCTTTGGATAGTGGGCTTGGAGGATCGTAGTGATATGGGACCGAAGGCGCTCGATAAGGGCATCACCGACAAGGGTGGACTCTTGCAAAATGGCGAGTAGGCGTGGGTCTCCCTCCACAAGGTGTTCGACCAACGTCTTGATCATTCTCTTATTCGTACTCATCCTCATAGGATACCCAGCATCAACAAAATCTGTCAAGAT
>LVBE01000152.1 GCA_001603105.1 Spirochaetales bacterium Spiro_03 | reverse complement strand
ACCCATCACCGTCTCTCCGGTTTGGGGAAGAGCGTCCATGGAGACCACATAATCAATATTCGCACTTCCGATTATTAGAATTTTTTTCATAGATAAGCATGCCTTCTTTTCCCTACAGAGGTCATCGACTGAATGGAACCGGACCGTCGGATGATCCTAATTCTCATGTACGACTGCAAGCAATGATCTGATCAAGAAGATAACGCACTCGCATCATATCTGAGAGACCCGCTTTAGGTGGTCGCTCCGCCAAATATCCAGCAAGCGATTCCTTTGCAAAAACCTCGTAGTAGATGTCACTGTCTAGATTCACTTCCATAGTTTCTGCCGCAGTGTTGAAGATTCTCCGTACATAGGCGTTGTCCGACACCACATGGTACCCATCTTTGGTGACGATGTCCCAGCGATTGATTCGTTTATGCTGCCCATCCATCGGAAACGCATACCCAGTCTCGACGGTAAAACTCGCACCATTTGTGCATCTCATCGTTGCCGTGCCAAAAATCTCCACTTCATACGATTCAAGATAATGAAAGTCTGCACTCCGTACAGATACTGAGGTAGAAGCAGTTAGGTATAACGCGAGGTCGATGAAATGAACAGCAAGGTTTGTGACACACCCACCTCCAGATAGCCGGGGATCCAGCATCCAAGGCGAGCTCGTCATGTAGCGTGCAGGAGGGCCGGCGATGAATTTGAATGAAAGATGGGTAAAATCGTCGGGATCGATTTGCTTCAGTCGATCAACCAAGGTGCTATACCTCCATACAAAGGGAATCGCGCAATAAACACCCTTTTGTTCAGCTTTGTTTAACACTCGCTCAACATCTGGGCCACTGAGTCCCAGGGGTTTTTCAATGGTAAAGGGAATACCCCGGTCAATAAGGTAATGGGCAATGCTGACCTGTTCGTGGTGCTGTCCAAAAGCATAGACAAAATCAGGCTTTTGCTGATCGATCATTTGCCGATAATCAGTAAAAACCTCAGTCTCCAGCTCAAGAGCCTGTTTCGCAATTGCCGATGGGTCAGGGTCACTTAACCCTACCACGGTGAAGTCCAATGGTCGTTTGGATGGAGCTAACCAATCGATGTACAAGGGGAAATGCCAATGGCTCGCCCCAATGAATGCAATTCTCATGCGCTTGATCCCAAATGGTAGGCCACAATGGGAACCCCATTGTGGCCCTATTCGATTAATACTTATCCTTTACACTCATAATCGCATTGTAAAGCTTCTTCTGATCCGCTGTAGCAGAAGCCAGGAAGTTGTCAATGACGGGCTTAACCGCCGCCCCGAAGGCAGCCTTATCAACCTCATTGATCTTGACGCCACGATCAATCAGTGATTGCATCGCTTTGTCCATATCCTTGGCCCAAATATCATTGTTCCAAGCCTCTTCAAAAGCTTTGCCAGCAGCCATCAAGGCATCCTGGTCCTCTTTGCTCAATGAATCAAAGAATTTTTTGCTCACGAGTGTCGGATCGGGAATGATGAACTGTTCAGTCAGCGAATAGTACTTCGCTACCTCCTCCATCTTGTTTGCCAATATAACAGGAGCAGAGTTCTCCAATCCCTCAATGGTTCCTTGTTGCAGAGCGGTATACACCTCGCTCCACGCCAATGGAGTAGCCGCACCACCCATCGCGTTCAAAGTACTGGCAAGTACTGGATCTTCCATGACGCGGATCCGCAATCCCTTCATGTCAGCGGGAGTGTGGACAGGACGCTTAGTATTCAGTACGCTTCGTGACCCCAGATTGGCCCATGCGATGATGACAAAACCATTCTTAGCAGCATCTTCGGCAAGGATGGCACTCACCACAGGGTCGGTAAGCGCTCCAATGGCTTGTGCAGGGTCGCGATACAAATACGGCAGTGACAGCGTGGACCACATAGTGCTGTAGTTGGCCATATCGGTGGCTGCGATTTCAGTCATCTCGATCGTCCCGGCCCTGAGACCCTCCATCGAAGGAATCTTGTCGCCCAGCTGTGCACTAGGGTAAAACTCCATCTTCAGTCGCCCGTTTGACTTCTCATCGATCAATTGTCCGAGCTTCTTTGCACCATCTGCC
This sequence comes from Spirochaetales bacterium Spiro_03, assembly GCA_001603105.1. Lineage (GTDB taxonomy): Bacteria > Spirochaetota > Spirochaetia > Sphaerochaetales > Sphaerochaetaceae > Sphaerochaeta. The sequence continues at coordinate 4,897 of LVBE01000152.1, read as the reverse complement.
TGCGTGCCAGTTGCCGGATAGACGACCGAATACTTGATTACCTTCGCTTTTCCCTCGGCGGCATCTTTCTGCCCTCCGGCGAAGACCAGGCTCGTGCCAACGAGTGTCAGCAACACCAACATAATTGTGAACATGAATCTACGAGCGTTCTTCATCTCGTTCCTCCTTGTAGCTCAGCCTTCCAGGCCCGAGTCTTTCAATTTTTTTAAGCACTTCCTCACATAGTCAGCGCTTTTTTTCATACCAATGCGTGCATCCGGGATATCTTGCGGGTGCCAACGTCGTTCATACTCAAGAGAAAGCCAGCCACGATACCCACTTTGGATGAGAGCAGTGAAAATATCTGGCCATGGCAAGATCCCTTCTCCAACAATCCGTGTACTGACGCTCCGTTCGTCCTCCTTCTGATGAGTCACGTCACTTGACTTGAACTCCCAATTGTCTGATTTGAATACGAGATCCTTCACATGAACATATTTGATGATGCCAGCTTGTAGTGCGATGGCCTGTTCATACTCTTCCTTGGCAGTAAAGGCGAGATTGGCTTGATCATAGAGAGCTCCAACACCCGGATGATCAACGCTTCTGACAATCCGTGCGGTGTCAGCAGCAGAAACAGCCATTGTGTTGAAGTGATTCTCAATGACAAGGGTTATGCCTAGTTGGCTACTCTCTTGCCCCAACATCTTCAGTGACTCGACCAATAAGCGCTCTTTTTCTTGACGCTCTTCGCTCGTGGCGGTCTCCAAATCAGTAAGAGTCTCTGTGCCGCCATAGATTCGGATGTACCGGGCCCCCAACAGGTTTGCAAATCCTATCACTTTCCGCAGTCCATCTACGGCTGCCATCCTCTTGGTATCATCGGTACAGTTATAGTCTGAGAAGTATGGGGTCAGGCAGATGATATCGATACCACGCCTCTGGGCGTGATCCTTGATGGCCTTCAGATCCTCTACAGAGCTATCGAGAGGAATGCCCGACACATAACCATCCTGTACAACAATCTCAACCCCATCCAAGCCAATGCTTGCAAAGAGATCAATCGCCTCAAAGACAGTATATTCAGGGGTTCCCATGGTATGTCCAGCTAATTGATACAAACTATGCCTCCTCGGTCAATCAAGTGCTGGCAAACCGGCCAACTGTAAAATTTGATGCATGAGATAGTGAGTCTTATATGCATCCTTAGCCTCAGTGAGCGGAGCCTTATTCTCCCGCACACACTCAAAAAAATGATCAACGGCCTGGGTGAAGCCCAACTTATCGACCACACGTGCCCACCCCATCGCCAAGGGAGTCATGGTTGTAGTATGAGCTTGCTGTTCATCTGTGACGGTCACTGAATCAGGAGCATTGACATATACAGAAAGATTGTTGCCATGCATCTCCAACGTCTCTGTCCATTGGCCGCTCGCTCGGTTGGCAACAAGCATTCCTACCGTACCATTGTCAAACGATATGTGTGCGGTGGTACTCGTCTCGTAATAGGGGTCATTGAATTTTGCATGCGCGTCTATCTTGACGCTCTCTCCATTGAAGTAACGTAGGAGATCTACCATATGGATTGCATTTTCCAGCGTGGCCCTGTACTCGGACTGTGGTCGGTTTTTCTGCGCAATGATGACATCCGGCGCTACCAATCCATAGGCTTCTTTTGCTTGTCGATAGACAGGGGCAAAGCGTCGATTGAAACCTACCATGACCTTTATCCCAGCCTTTTCGCTCTCGTTGGCAATATGCTCTGCATCACGCAAAGTCATGGCCAGTGGCTTCTCGCAGAAGATATCCACTTTTTTCTTGATCAAGGCATCAACATGAAACAAATGTTCTGTTTTTGGAGACAGCACAAAGGCACAATCCATGTCTGTATCCAGGAACTCTTCAAAGTTGCGTGCCGCATGAGTGAACCCATACTGCTCTTTCGCTCGTAGAGCGCTCTCATAGTGCTTTGCAACGACAGAGACCAATTCTACATCGCCCCGTTCCTTAAGAATTGGCAAATGGGCTATTTGTGCAATTGATCCGACGCCAATGACGCCAACGGTAAACTTTCTATTCATAAAATCCTCACAAAAACAGGTGTTTAAACTGCATATCCAAGCATTGAAGGAATATACGTAACCAAAAATGGAATATAGGTGACCAAGAAGAGCACTATGACTTCTGCCAGTATGTACGGCAAAATACCTCGAGATCCGCGTTCAACCGATATATTGGCAATCTTGCAGGCGATGAAGAGACACGCACCAACAGGAGGAGTGCCTGCTCCGATAACCAAATTGAGGACCATGATAATTCCAAAATGGATGACACTGATTCCCATGGTTGCTGCAATCGGGGTAAAAATCGGCGCTAGGATGATGACCGCTGCACTTCCATCCATGAACATCCCCATGATCAAGAGCAAGATGTTGACCAACAGGAGGAATACGTACTTATTAGTTGTGATGGACAGGATCAACTCAGAGAGGATTCGTGACATTTGCAGTGCAGTAAGCCCATAGGCAAAGATCTTGGCGCAACTGATGATCATCAAAACAACAGCGGAGAGCGTGGCGGTATGCAGCATCATCGGAAACAAGTCCTTGACGCGTACAGTCTTCAAGAAAACCATACTGACAATCAATGAGTAGATCACAGCCACAGCCCCAGCCTCTGTTGCTGTCACCACGCCCAACATGATGCCTCCAACAATGATCAGCGGCATCCCCAACGGTGGAAGGCCTTTTAGGATGATATCAATCTTTTCCTCACGGGTGTACGTGAACGTCCGCTTAGGGAAGTTATGCCTTTTATTGAGAATCCCAACAGTTATCATCAGGGAGAAACCAATCATTAGACCGGGGATGATCCCTCCCATGAAAAGGGCTCCAATAGACGCATTTACCGCGATTGCAAAGACGACCATCATGATTGAGGGAGGAATGATCGGTCCACACGTAGATGAGGAAGCGGTGACGCCGACAGCTGTCTCGGGGGTGTACCCATCTTTAACCATAGCAGGAATCAGGATGCCTCCGATAGCGGAGGTGTCTGCCTGAGCGGAACCAGTAATTCCTCCAAAAAACATACTCGCCACGATATTGGCCTGCGCCAGACTTGCGGGCATCCTTCCGATCAACAGCAACGAGAAGTTGATCAACCGCTCTGTAATTTGGCCACGATTCATGATTTCACCAGCCAGAATGTAGAACGGGATTGCCAGAAGTGGCGAATATCCTATGCCGTTATAGATTGATTGTGGTACTACAAGCCAGGCAACATTGCCACTAAACCCACCAGCGAGTGTAAGCAAACTAATGACCCCAGCCAGTCCCAGGCTCACATAAATGGGAATACCCACCAAGATCAACACAAAAACCAGTACGACTAATAATAAAATTGCTGACCCCATCGTGTACGTCCTTATCCAATTTATTTCGTATTCAGAATTCTGCTCTTCATGAGTTTGATAAACTCATAGACCATCAACAGGGCACCAACGGGCATCGAGGCATACGCGATTCTTCGGGGAATCCTTAAAATCACCGTGTAGACTTGACCTGCATCCATGGTGTGTTTGAAGGAACTGAACAGGAACACTACCAAAAAGAATAGCGTCGCAACATTCGAAAAGATTCGGAAAAAGGTCCCAAGCGGCTTGGGCATACTATCCACCAATCCCTGCATGTCAGTATGTCCATTCGTTCGAATAGCACGGGCGGCACCAAACATCACCATAGCTACCAAAAGAATCTGGATAACCTCATCGCTCCAGAGGATTCCACTACGTAATACATATCGGCTGAAAACATGGGCGGTAACTATGATGACAATCACGCCAAACAAAGTCACAGAGAAAATATCCTCAATCTTCGTTACTATCAGATCTATTTGTTGAAAGAGCTTTTTCATCGTTCTTCAATCCTTATATGATTCATAACACCGACTCTCCACATACACGGATTATTCGGTCCAACGTACTTTTGGCACTCTTTACCTTAGGTCTACAGTGAGTCTCTATGGATAGGTACCCTTCATACCCACTATCCATCAAAGCGCGAAGCTGTTCTTCCCACTTAATCTCTCCATTGACCACATACTCCATGTCCCCGTTAGGATGGGTAATAGCGTCTTTCATATGGACATGGCGAATGTAAGGGGCGATTTTCTCATAGGCAGTCGGATATGGTAATTCATGCGCGAAGTATGCATTCCCAGGATCCCAATTAATGAACAAATTTGGAGATCCTACACTCTCAATGATTTGAATGCAATTATCCACAGTATCGCCATAACAGATGTGTTCATTTTCGATATAGAGTTGTATTTGATTTTCTTCTGCGATTTTTACAGCGCGTTTGAAATACCCTAGAAGGAACTCAGGCAATGGTGTGCCGCTCGGCACACCGGCAGGCCGGTTGAAGCTGAACAAGATAATATTGCTGCACCCAACTGCATGGCAGAATCGAATCGTGCGCGGGAGCACGACCTCAATCTGATTCTCAATCACAGCCTCAAGCCTTCGTTGTTGTTCAAATTCGTAGACATCTTGCCATTTCAAAACAGTCCACCCTTCAAACACGTCTTGTTGATGACTTACCTTGAAAATTCCTGGAGAGACTGCACTAATGGTAACTCCGAACCGATCAATGACGTTCCTCAAGTGGTGCTCTGCATACTCAGAGTGTGTCCCAATGCGCTCTGTCCCTACTCCTCTAAGCTCGTAATTCCTTATACCCCATTCAGTTCCAATCTCAACTGCAGTTTCAAAATCACTGCTTAGCTCGTCGGTAACCAATGAAACTTTCATGCTCACCTCTCATGATATCGATTACATGGAGTCTAGCACGGGTATCTTACCCTGTCAAATACAATTGTGAATTTATTATTCATTCTATTATATATAGTTAGAAAT
>LVBE01000002.1 GCA_001603105.1 Spirochaetales bacterium Spiro_03 | reverse complement strand
TTGGATCAGGTCCCGCTGGCCTTACGGCGGCCTTTTACCTGGTACGGCTCGGCCACGAGGTGGTAGTCTATGACGAACACGCCCAAGGCGGCGGAGTGTTGCGCTACGGCATTCCCGCCTACCGCCTGCCGCGTGATGTATTGGACAAGGAGCTTGAGCTCTTTGATCTGTTGGGAGTGACCTTCCGCTACAACCAGAGCCTGGGCCGAGATTTCTCCCTAGAACAGCTACGGTCACACAACGATGCGGTGATTCTGGCCCTCGGATCTTACCACCACGCCACCCTTACCCTTTCCGGATCCGACGGAGGCGGGGTGATCCAGGGCACCGAGGTGCTGCGCAGGCTCGCCGAAGGTGAGGATCTGGGCGTCGGGCGACGTGTTGTGGTCATCGGCGGTGGCAACGTTGCCATCGATGTGGCCCGCTCGCTGTGGCGCGTAGGATGTGAGGTGAGCATCGCCTACCGGCGCGGGCGAGCAGAGATGCCCGCCAACCGTAGCGAGATTGATGAGCTCTTCGCCGAAGGGGTGGCCGTCCACTTCGATGTCGCACCGAAGGCGGTAGTGCGAACTGCCGATGGTGCGGTCAGCGCGCTTTCGGTCAGCGAACTTGAGCTAGGAGATTGGGATGTCAGCGGCCGACGGCGACGAATCCCAACCGGGCGGGAGTCAACCATCGCCTGTGACACCATCATCATCGCCATCGGCGAGCGGGTAGACAGCGCCTTGATCGAGGACCAGGGGTTGAAGGTCAACCAGGAAGGGCACCTGGAGGTCGAGCCGTACACCTACCGCACCACCATTGACGGGGTGTACGGGATCGGGGATGTGATCACCGGCCCATCGACCGCAGCTGAGGCGATGGGCCATGCCAAGGAGGTCGCCCACCAGATCGACTGCTCACTGATGGGAGAGATCAGGTTCCATACACTCTTCACCGACTTTGAGTATGGCCAAGAGATCTGGGATACAGCCCATGAGGGGCGGGCGATCAAGGCAGGACAGTTGACGGTAAACGAACGACGTAACTCCTTCAGGGAGGTGAACCTGGGTTACAGTGGACGGCAGGCGCGCATGGAGGCGAGCCGCTGTCTGCGCTGTGATGTGTGCCTGGACGGGGAGGTGAGCAATGGATGAGAAGATGATCGGCGTAACGATTGATGGACAGAAGGTCGAAGTGCCGAGAGGGACGAAGATCATCGAGGCGTGTAAGCGTGTAGGTATAACCATTCCGGCGCTCTGCTACCTACAAGGGATCTCCTCCTACGGCTCGTGTGGGGTATGCGTGGTGGAGGTCGAAAACTCCCGACGCCTGGTCAGGTCGTGCATGCATGCTGTCACTGAGGCGATGGTCATCAGAACCCATACCCCCCGGGTCCTCCATGCACGCAAGGTCAACTTGGAGTTGCTGTTGGCAAACCACCCCCTGCTCTGCACCAGCTGCGAACGTAACCTCAACTGTGAGCTACAGGCACTGGCCCACCAGGTGGGGGTGCGCGAAAGCCGTTTTCCTCGCACCCGGGTCGAGAGTTGGCCGCTTGATCGCTCATCGCCGTCACTGGTACGAGACCCCAATGCCTGCATCCTCTGTAACCGCTGTGTAGAAGTGTGTGAATCGATGCAGACTGTCAGTGCGATCGCGATGATCGGGCGGGGGCTCAACACCAAGGTCGGCACGTTTCTCGATGGTGGGCTTGCGAACTCGCCCTGTACCAACTGTGGCCAATGCGCCCTGGTCTGTCCCACCGGCGCCATCGTGGAACGGAGCAGCGAGGAGGAGGTCTTCGCCGCCCTCGCCGACCCATCGCTGACGGTCGTGGTACAGACAGCTCCGGCGATCAGGGTGGGGCTGGGTGAGGCGATGGGACTTGAAGAGGGTGCCCTGGTGACCGAGCAGATGGTTAGCGCCCTCAGGCGCCTGGGCTTTGACCGAGTCTTCGATACCCAGTTCACTGCGGATTTGACGATCATGGAGGAAGCGCATGAGCTGATCGCCCGCCTTGGAGGTGGGGCACCGCTGCCGATGATCACCAGCTGCAGCCCCGGGTGGATCAAGTTCATCGAGACCTTCTATCCCGAGCAGGTCGGCCACCTCTCCTCGTGCAAGAGCCCGCAGCAGATGTTCGGCGCAGTTGCCAAGACCTATTGGGCCGAGCGGGCCAACATCGACCCGCGTACCATCAAAGTCGTCTCGATCATGCCATGCACCGCCAAGAAGTATGAAGCTGGCCGCAGTGAGATGGACAGCTCGTTCAACTGGTGGAAAGAGAAGATGGACCTAGCCGATGAGGAGCGCTTTGCCGATGTGGATTGGGTGCTCACCACCCGTGAGCTTGCCCGGATGCTCAACCGGATCGGCCTGGACTTCGCTACAGTGGAGGGCAGCCAATTCGACGACCCGCTGGGCGATTCGACCGGAGGAGCTGTCATCTTCGCCAACAGCGGTGGAGTGATGGAAGCGGCGCTTCGTACCGCCGTTGAGGCTCTGACCGGAACAGCGGCAGCGCATATTGAGTTCAGCGAACTGCGTGAGCGGACAGGGATCCGTGAGGCAGCGCTGACGATCGGCGAGCAGACAGTACGCGTGGCTGTGGCCAATACGCTGGGCAACGCGCGCATCCTGCTCGATCAGATCAAGAGCGGAGAGAGTCCGTACACCTTCATCGAGGTGATGACCTGCCCCGATGGATGCATCGGCGGGGGAGGGCAGCCGATTCCGTCGACCGCTGAGATCAGGGCAAAAAGAATCGCCTCGATCTATGAGGAGGATCGCCACAAACCGATTCGAAAGAGCCATGAGAATCCCTCGATCAAACGCTTGTACGAGACATTCCTCGGCTCACCGCTGTCGTCGACCAGCCATCAGCTGCTACACACCCACTACACCAAAGGCGATGCCTACCGCTACTGATGGCTTCTTATGAGCCGATCAAGCTTCTGGCATAGCAGCGTCGGCGTTTGTGCTGCTCAGTCTCAAAGCCGCTCCACAGCGTCTGCACGTTGTCGTTGTTCTCAAGCTCCGGGCCGGTTTCGGCCCACCGTACCCCGTTGGCGATCGCCTTCTTGATCCCTTCGTTCAAGATCACCGCGGCGACACCGCGGCCAAAGTACTCGGGCTTGACGGCGATCAGGTACATGTCCAGCACCTCATGGTGGCGAAATGCCTTAAGGATGCCCAAGAGGCCAAAGGGGAAGAGACGGCCGCCCGAGGCCTTGATGGCAGGGGCAAACGATGGGGCCATGATCCCAAAGCCGATGACGGCGTCCTCTTTGTCGACGATGACGTAGAGGTAGTCCAGGCTCACGAGGCTGAAGAATTGCTTGACGGCGACATCGATCTGTCGATCGGTGAGCGGACAGAAGCCATAGAGATCGCCAAAGGAGTGGTTGTACATATGGAACATCTCCTTGGCATAGGGAATGACCTCTTTCTTGCGCTTGAAGGAGAGCAGTCGGTAGCCGTGCCGCTTTTGGGCGATGGTGGCGATTCGATCGATCCGACTGTCGACCTGGGCCGGGACGAAGACCTTGTACTCAACCCAATCGATATCCTTGGCAAAGCCCAGCGCCTCGAGGTGGAGGGCATAGTAGGGGTGGTTGTAGAGGGTGATGATCATTGACAGCTGGTCAAAGCCCTCGACCAATAGGCCCTGCTTGTCGAGGTCGGAGAATCCAATTGGCCCGATGATGCGCTCCATGCCCCGCTGTCGACCCCAGTCGAAGATCGCGTCAAAGAGTGCACGGCTGACGGTGATGTCGTCGATGACATCCCAGCGCGTGAAGCGCATCTCCTTCATGTTCTTCATTGCATTGAGCTTGGTGTTGATGATCGCTGCGATGCGGCCGACGACCTCTGTGCCTCTCAGGGCGAGGAAGGCGATCGTCTCACAGTACTCGTATGCGGGGTTCTTTTTGGGGTTGAAGGTGGGCGTCTCATCGATTTTGATGGCAGGAACGAAGTATGGGTTGTCCTCATAGAGCTCATTGACAAACCGATGAAACTGTCTCCACTGTGCACGTGTCGTCACTTCCTTGATCTCAATCATCATCACCTCTCCTACGTCCATCGCATACTCTCATCCTCGATTGTCACTGAAAATAATCACCCATGCAAGTGATATCGAACAAACTGTTCGGTCTGGGGATCAAAACCAATGGAAAAGATTGAATCTGCTTTGAAGAGGGAGTGAGCTCTGAACCATTGTCGACCACTGCAACGTCTTTGGACCAGATAGACAGCTCTCTGTCCAATACCAATAGATGGGGTGATGCACCCCATCTACCTGTGCTATACTCAAGGCCATGAGAATCCTCGCCGCCAGTGATATCCACCTCGGACGACGACCTAGCCACGGCCTCAGCGGCCAGCAGAGCTGGGACCTAGTCGTTGACAAGGCGTGTGAGCTTGGCGTCGATGTCCTGCTGCTCGCCGGCGATGTCATCGAACATGAGCGCGCCTGGCTGTCGGTGTATGCCCCTCTTATAGACGGACTGAAGCGTCTCGCTGAGGCGAAGATTCGCACCATCGCGGTCTCAGGCAACCATGATTTTGATGTCTTCTCCCGTCTCGCCGTCGAAGGTGAGGCGATCACCATCCTCGGCCAAGGGGGACGGTGGGAGCACGTGGACTTTCAGGGAGTGCGTTTCATCGGCTGGTCGTTCTCCCAAAGCCACCATGAACAAAATCCCTTTGATACCTTCGACCGAGCGCTCTCCGATGGTACGCTGACTCTTGGGCTACTGCACACTGAGGTCGGCTTTCCCGCTTCACGCTACGCCCCGAGTCGGACATTCGATTTTACCTGTAGCGGCGTCGGCTTGTGGGTCCTCGGCCACATTCATCGCCCCCAGATGGTGGTCGACGGGCAAGTCCTCTACTGTGGCTCGCCTTTGGCGCTGGACTCCTCCGAGCGCGGCGAACATGGGGTGTGGCTCATTGAGACACAGAGCGCGCTTGCGTTTGAGGCCCCCCGCTTCATCCCTCTCTCACCGATCCGCTACGAGGAGGTAGCCGTCGATGTCACCGGCCTCGATGAGGCTGAAGCGGTTCGCGCCCAAATCCGCGCAAATGGGCGCACTGGTGCCGATGGGCTTTGCTATGGCACTACCCTCTATCTCACCATCCGATTTGTGGGGACCAAGGGCGCAGCCCTTGATCTTGCACAGGTGATGGGACAGATTGACGAAGCGGTGCCTTTTCCCGCCAAAGAGGGGGTCGCCTGTTCAATCCTTCCTTCGTATATCGATGCGACGACGCCGGCCATCGACCTCGATAGCCTTGCACAAGGGGAGGGCGTCGATGCCCAGCTCGCTCGCTTGATCAGAGATCCTGTCGGCCTGTTGGAGCTCTATCGTCGTCTTGAAAAAGAGAGCTTCAATGCCTCGGCGTACAGTGCCCTCCAAGAGCGATCGATCGATGAAGAGACGGCTTTACGTGAGGCGACCGGCGCCGCACTGCGTTTTCTGTCCGCCATGGCCCTGCAGAGAGAGGGAGGTGTGTGATGGACAGGCGCTATCGTTTTGACCGAGTGCATCTGATCCGAAGCCCCGGCTTTCCAGCACCCCCCTTTGGTATCATCACCGGCTTCTCCCCTGCCTTGAATATCCTCTATGGGCCGAATGGAATCGGCAAGAGCACCTTGATCAGGGCCATGCGTTCTTTGTTGAGCCCCACGCCGAGCGCTCGCACCATCGACGCTGAAGCAACACTGACGAGTGCAGAAGAGCGCTACACCCTGCGCCTCGAGTACGGGCATCTGAGCCAGGTGCGAGCTGAGAGCGGGGAGGCGGTGATACTGCCTGGCCGCGGTGATGAGCTAAGCGATGCGTACTTTTTCGGTCTGCATGAACTGCTCAGTGACGTAGGGGACAATCCACTGTTCATCGCCCGGGTACGCAGTGAGATGCAAGGCGGCATTGACATCGAAGAAGCGCGGGTTCGTAGCGGCGCCCTGCTGAAGTTTCCTCCCAGCACCATCGCTGAGACCAAGGAAGAAGCCAGCTTTGCAAAGCGTGTTGATGAGATCAAGGCGGCGATCGCCAAGAACAGTATGCTCTTGGACCAGCTCAAGGCACTGAAAGAGCGAGGCGGTGACGAGGAAGGCCTGAGGCGAGAGCAGCAGCTGGTACGGGGAGCCCTCTCCTACCTTCAGCGAGTCGGAGAGGCAGTGGCGCTCGGCGAGCAGATCGCCACCTTCGATAAGCGCCTTGCGCGAATGGACTCAGCCACGCTCTCCCAACTCGAGGCGTTGCACGAACGCGCCGATGCCATAGATGTCGAGCACACTGAGGCACACAGGCGGGTCAGAGAGACACAGAAGGCGATCGAGGCGGTGCGTATCGAAGAAGTCTTTGTCGCTGACCAGAGCATTGGCGCCGATATCTTGCGCCTTGTCGACGAGCTGAAGAGCGCTCAGAGTGCCTACCAAGAGGCTGTACAGGCTGCAAGTGATGCAACAAGCGCCTTGGGGGTCTGGCAGCAAGAGCTCTCGTGGATCGTAGCCTCTCCTGTCGAGCGGCCTACGCTACAGGCGATGGTACAGACCCTCTCATCGCTTAGCGGACAGTGCGAGAGCCTTCGAGCCCGCGTTGTTGCCACCCAGATGGTCCGTAAGGCCCTCGGGTCCAGCGATCCCAACATTGGCGAGCGTCTGAGCCATGAACAGGTGCGCAAAGATAGGGTAGTGCGCCTGATCGCCGTAACTGGCCGCCTTGGCCAAGAGCAAGAGAAGCGAGGCTCTGTCCTCTGGTGGCTGCCTCTCCTGCTCTTTGCACTCTCAGCCTTGGTCGCTCAGAAGCTGCCCCAAGCTGCGATCGTCGGCTCAGCCGTAGCCATCGCGGTGACACTGCTGCTACGCTGGCAAAAAAGAGACGGGCACAGCGGTGAACTTGAGCGTGAACGCGCCCAGCTTCTTCACCTTCTTTCTGAAGACCTTGACGGCAGTAGCGCCCGGGTTGAGGAGCTTGTCCGCCTCTTGGAGCGCATCAGCGCCAAGATAGCGGAACTTGAAGCAGAGCGTGTCCACCAAGGACGCATTGAGGCAAGTGAACAGGAGGTAGCCGACGCGCAAGAGGCGTATAACCGGTGGCTTGAGGCGTATGGCGAAGCCAGCAGGGCGTTGCACCTGCTGCCCAGCCCGCTCTTGGACGGCGCCCAATTCTTCAACTTCTCCGACCGTCTTGCCTCCTGGATCGACCGTAGCGAAAAAGTGGCCATAGCACAGGCTCGCCAGGAGATTGCCCACAGTGCCTTGATCGAGGCTCGAAGGCACCTCAGAGAGCGCTGTGCGCTCACTGAGAGTAGCGATGATGCACTGATCAATGATGCGCGCCTTTTCAGTCAGAGCATCGCGGAAGCTCAGTCGCTTTCCGCTGCTTTGCAAGAGCGGATGGTGCGTCTTGAGCGCGCAGAAGAGGAGAGGGTGCAGAGCCGATCTGAGCTCGATCGATTCTATGCGAACCTCGGATTTGAGGACTGCGATCGCGAGGCGGTCAAGCGCCTGTACCGCCAGTGGAGTGGGTATGCGGCACTGACAAGGGAGAAGGAGAGTGTGGAGCGCGAGCTTGCTCGCTTCGGTGAGGAGGAGATCGCCCTAGGGGCGGCGAGCGACGAGGCTGTCCTCGCTGTCCGCCTCGAGGCGATCGAGGCAGATCTTGCCGCTTCCCTTGAGCGAAAGCGTCTTGAGGGCAGCCTTGAGGAGCGCTATGCGCAGCTGAGCAACTCACGCGAGCTTGAGCAGGCTGTCTATGAGCACCAAGAGCGCCAACGCGCCCTGGAGGCGCATCGCTTGGCTAGTGTGCAAGGTCGCCTCATCCAACTATTGCATGACCAGATCAAGGAGGAGAGTGAGAGACGCTACCAGCCGCTTGTCGTGCAGAAGGCCTCTGACTGGCTCAGCGCGATTACCCGAGGCCGATATACGATCGGTGTCGGGCAAGAGGGCTTCACAGCCTACGATACCGTCACCGAGCGGGCCTATCAGATCACCGAGCTCTCCAGTGGGTCGCGTATCCAGCTGCTCTTCTCCATCAGGATGGGATTTCTCGAGGTGCTGGAAGCTGGCAGGGATCAACAGCTGCCAATTTTCTTCGATGAGGTGATGGCCAACAGTGATGATGAACGCTCGCTGGCCATCGCTGAGGCGATCGCCGCCATCAGCGCCAAGCGGCAGGTCTTCTACGCCACCGCCCAGCTCGACGAGGTAGACAAACTCAAGGCTGTGGTCACAGAGCCAATCACCGTCTTTGACCTTGAGGCGATAACACAGAACACTACCATCGCCCGCCGCCCCTTTGTCGCAGTGGCAGCCAAGGTCCAGCTGCCCGCCGAGCCGAACCCTGACTACAACGCCTACAGCTGCGACCTGGGCGTAGAGCGCGCCTCGCTCTTTGAGCCGGTCGGGGCGCTGCACAGCTGGTATGTAGCCACAGAGAGTTCAGAGCTGTATGGCCTTCTTATGCGAGGGCTGAGGAAAACCGGCCAGTGTGCCTACGCCGACAGCCGTTATGAGGCGCGCCTCTTGCTGTTGAAAGCGGCCAACCGTCTTGCAAAAGTCGGAAGGCCGCGCCCGCTTACGGTCTCTGACCTCAGCGACGAGCGACTTCCGATCAAACGTGACGTAGGGTATTTTCAGCAGATCAGGGACTTCCTTGATGACGGAGAGAAGAGCGGCAATGACCTCATAAAGGCGCTAGAAGATCGTACGATCAAGGGCGTTCGCGAGTCGATGAAGGAAGCGCTGACAGCGTGGCTCATCGAAGGCGGCTATGCTACGCACCAATCGATGCTCAGTACAGATGATATCCTCTCACGCCTCGCTGTCGATCATCCCACCCTGACGATCGACAGCGCCGAGTACCAGGTCGTGGCGCGCTACCTGGCCTCTTTAGGTATCGAATAGAGGTATCTTTTTCTCCTATCTCAGCCTATACTCTGACGCATGTATAACAAGACGATCAGGGCCTGCTATCTGGGCAGCTTCATCATGGCGGTGGTCTGCAACCTCTCTCCGCTCTTGTATGTGACCTTCATGGCAGAGTTTGGCATCACCTTCGAACAGGTAGGGCGATTGACGCTGCTCAACTTCTTTACCCAAATCATCACCAGCCTCTCCTTCTCAAAACCCACGGACAACCACGGTATCCGCCCGTTCGTGACCCTTGCCCACTTACTGGTCTTTGTGGGGTTTCTGATCATGGCCTTCAGCCGCCAGATCTTCGCCTCAAACCCCTACATCGGCCTGATGGTCGCCACCGTCGTCTTCTCCATCGGCGCCGGCCTTTTTGAACTGCTGCTGAACATCATCATCCTCGCCATCCCTAGCGACGCCAAGGAGAGCGCCACCAGCTTGCTGCACTCCTTCTACGCGTGGGGTTTCATCGTAACGGTGGTGGTCACCACCGCCTTGATCAGGGTATTGGGGCGCGCCAACTGGCCGCTGATCATCCTCATCTGGTCGATCCTGCCGCTGGTCAACTTCTTCAACTTCATGCGCGTCCCACTAGCTCCACAGGTCAGTGAGCAGCAGCGTACGCCGCTTGCGACGCTGCTGACGTCACGGTCTTTCATCCTCATCATCCTCGGTATCGCCGTCGGAGGGGCGACCGAGGTGTCGATGTCACAGTGGACGAGTACCTTTGCCGAGTCGACCCTCGGCCTATCCAAGGAGATCGGGGATTTGGTGGGTCTTTGTCTCTTTGCCCTGTTGCTTGGCAGTGCCCGTGCAATTTTTGGCGCATGGAAGGGAAAGTTCCCGCTTCTTGAGGCAATGGGAGGCGGGGCGCTTATTTGTGTGTTCTGCTACCTGGTGGCGGCCCTCAGTCCCTGGCCACTGGCTAGCCTCATCGCCTGCATCCTCTGTGGCTTGGGTAGCGGGCTGCTCTGGCCAGGGTCGGTGGTCAATGGAGCCAATCACTTCCCACTTGCCGGTGCATCGCTGTTTGCGCTCTTGGCCGCTGGCGGCAATGTGGGCTCCGCCTTGGGCCCATATCTGATTGGCTTAACCGCTGATATCGCCCCGACACTGGTCAAGGTCGCTCCCTGGCTCGCTGGCCTCAGCGAACAGGAAGCAGCACTGCGTAGCGGCATGCTTGTGGGCACCATCTTTCCTATTTTGATGGTTGTGTTGATCTGGCGGATGAAGCGCGTCAATGGACGTTGATCAAGGCAAGCAGTTCATCGGCAGCTCTGAGCCTGCGGCTGATATCGCGTGCGAGGTTCAGGATCAACATGGTATAGGTACGGAGGCTCGTGACTGAGATTTGGTAGAAGTGCGCATTGGAGAGGGAGACGAGCTGAGTAGGGACGGTGGTGACGATCGAGGCGGCGCAGTTGTTGATCTCGATCAGCTCCATCTCACCAAATGAGTCTCCGACCGTAAGCGTTGCAATCTGGTGGCCAAGGCCGCTTTTACCCTCCGATCGTCGAAAGACCGCAACCTCGCCGCTGACTATGAAGTACACCGCCGAGTTCTGCTCCCCTTGGCTGAGGATGGTCGACCCGCTTTCGTATAAGCGAGTCTTCAAAAAGCTCTGTACCAGGTCCAGTTCCCAATCCTCAAGGCCACCGAACATTGAATACGAGGCAAGAAAGTCATTGTCGATCATCGGCTGCTCCATGAACATAGTCTACGCTCAGCCGAGCGCTGACACAAGAACTTTGCACGCATGACGAATTGGTGGATGACGGCTAGGCATTTGAGGGACATTGGAGTACAGTGGGCGCCATGAAGCGATTCATCATCCGCTCCCTCCGACTCTTCTTTGGTCTCTTTCTCTATGCCCTTGGCATCGTATTGACGATGCAAGCCCATATCGGCTATGCACCGTGGGAAGTCTTCCACGCAGGGCTTGCACGCCTCTTTTCCACCCAGATCGGCACCATGACGATCTCGGTGGGGCTGCTGATCTTGATCATCACCTTCACCTTCGGTGAGAAGGTTGGTCTGGGGACGGTGTGTAACATGATCTTTGTCGGCTTGTTCATGAATATGCTGCTGCAAAGCGGCCTCTTCACTGAGCGAGCCACCATCGTCGCAGGTACGGTTCAGATGATTGCAGGGCTCTTTGTGATCTCATTGGCGTCGTTCTTCTACATCTCAAGTGGATTCGGCGCTGGCCCGCGCGACAGCCTGATGGTGCTGCTCTCGCGTAAGAGTGGCCTCTCAGTCGGTGTCTGTCGTGCTGGTATCGAGGTGTCGGTGACCGCTATTGGCTTTCTGCTCGGAGGCATGTTGGGGTGGGGGACGGTGCTAGGGGCCGTAGGTATCGGCTTCTGCATCCAGATCACCTTCCGCCTGCTGGGCTTCGATCCCACCCAGGTCATCCATGAAGACCTCGCCGCCAGTATCCGTCGCCTGGCCCGTAGGGCTGCATGACACGACCGGCCTGACAATTCTTTGAGTATCCACAGTCGGTCTCTTGCCGCTTTGCTCCATTGAACGTTCGATTCCATATGATCTTGTTGGATGATCAGCTTGACAGATATTGTGTATAGGTGTATTACTACATTAGTACACCAACACAGGAGGTGAATATGGAATCGACGGTGGTGGCCCAAGGTCAAGGCATCAGCTTTGCCTATAAGAGTCGACCGCTCTTTAGCGACCTGGGCTTTACGTTGGAGAGCGGCAATATCTACGGCCTGCTCGGCAAGAATGGGGCAGGAAAAAGCACGCTCTTGAAAATCCTCAGCGGTCAGCTCTTTGCGCGTTCAGGAAGCCTGAAGGTATTGGGTTCAGATCCGAGCAAGCGGGAAGCCAAGCTACTCGGTGAGATCTTCTACCTCAATGAGGAGTTCTCCCTTCCCAGGATGCACAGTCATCACTACTGTGCCATGCTCGCTCCTTTCTATCGACGATTCGATCAGCGGGCATTTGTCTCCTACGCTAAGGAGTTTGAGCTTGACCTCTCCCAGCGCCTGGATCAGATGTCGCTGGGGCAGAAGAAGAAGTACCTATTGTGCTTTGGCCTTGCAAGCAACACACGCCTGGTGATCATGGATGAGCCGACCAATGGATTGGATATCCCCAGCAAGCGCCAATTCCGTCAAATCGTCGCCCGGGCGATGAGTGAGGAGCGTACCTTCATCATCTCGACGCACCAGGTGCGCGACATGGAAGGATTGATCGATCCCATCATCATCCTTGAACAGGGTCAGGTGATCTTCAATGACCGCCTCGATACAGTGGGCGATCGGTACGTGATCGAGCGTACCAGTGCAGAGCCCGAAGGTGAGGTGCTCTACAAAGAGCGCCTGCTCGGCGGGTGGATGGTGCTCAAAGAGCGCAGTGCCGCCCCAGGTGGCCAGAACCTGGACCTGGAGACACTCTTCAATATCTTGGTAGCCAAAGGAGGGAGAATATGAACCAATGGATAGCACTGCTACGACGTGAATGGATCATCCGCCGACGCGACCTGTTCATCTATGGCCTGGTCATCGTCATCGTGCTGTTGGGCAACGAGGTCTTTCGATCCCTGCTCGCACGCTGGGAGGGCGCAAGCTTTGCCATATCGATGTACGTAAATCTCTTTCCTTCCTTCCTCTTCATCGGGGGGTTCATCACCACCGCGACGCTCTTCAACGCTGACCTCTATCGAAAGGATAATCAGCACACCTACCTGATGATCCCGGCATCCGGCGCGCACAAGTTCCTCTCCAAGACGCTCTTGGCCTTGGTCGGATATCCGCTCGCCTTGACCGCCCTCTTCATCCTCGCAAGTGTGATCATCGAGCCGCTTCTTCTGCTGGTCTTCCAAAACCCTCTGAGCTTCTATGTCCCGTTGCTGCAGTCGTACCATTGGCAGCTTGTTTTGCGCTACATGGTCGCCAATACCCTCGTCATCCTCGGCTCGACGCTCTTTCGCAAAGCACCGCTGGTCAAGACGGTCCTAGCCTTCACCATCGTCGTGCTCAGCCTCATGGCCCTCGGTCTCTTCTTTGTCCGAGTGTTCATCGCTATCAAGGGAGGAGGAGGGCTCCCATTCTTTGAGACCCTCTCACGCTTCGATAGTCGGTCTTTGGACAGCAGCATCTCTGCCTATCGGCTTTGGAAGGTGGGTTCATCGCTATTGAACTACCTCATCATCCCTCTGCTGTGCCTGATCGCTGCCTACTATCGATTCACTGAGGTGGAGGCAACCGATGCAGTTCAATAGCAATGCACCGATCTATCAACAGATAGCCGACCACCTCTGTGACTTGATCGTTGCAAACGTCTATGGCGATGGGGAGCGTATCCCATCGGTCAGAGACTTTGCCGCAGTTCTGGAAGTCAATCCCAATACCGTGGCTCGCTCCTATGCATACCTGTTGGAGCTGGGGATAGTGGAAAACCAGCGAGGTATCGGCTACTTTGCAGCACGGGAGGCATCAAAGATCATCAAGGCGATCAAGCGCGCATCGTTCTACGAACGCGAGCTTCCTGCCTTGGTCAAGACAATGAAGGCGCTGGACATCAGTGTAGAAGAGCTGACCGCGTCATTAGAAGGAGCATTTGATGAAACACTATAGAAAGAGCACGATCACCCTTACTGTGATGGCACTGGTGTTGATAATCTACGTAGGGGCCAGCTCTGCGCTCCTGGTCACCTTGATCATCTAGAGCACGGTGATGCAGGAGGGAAAATTGACCGAGGCACGGCTTAGCAGCGCCCCGATGACTCCACTGGCAACATCCCGAGGGTAGACGGTCACCGAGGAGCTGGTGGTGTTGGCGACGATGACATGCTTCTGGTCACTGGATAGGGCAAAATCCCAGGGGGTTCGCTCAGTGAACGCCCACCCGATACGGCTGAGCCAGCCGTCTTTGACGGAGAAGTGGACGATTGAGTCATGGCCGCGGTTGGCAACGTAGAGGTGGCGCCCATCGCGACAGAGGACGATGGCGCTGGTGGTGTTCTCCCCATCAAAGCCGAGAGGAAGCGTCGAGATCTGCTGGATCAGGGTAGGGCTCTTGCCCATCTGGTAGACGAGGACCTCGCCTGAGAGCTCGGCGCTGACAAAGAGGTAGCGCCCATCAGAGCTGATGGCCAGGTGGCGTGGCCCTGAACCGATTGGGGTCGAAATGACATCAGAGAGGCGCATCTCATTGCGATAGATGTGGATGGCATCCCCGCCCAGGTCGGTAACCACCATCGATGAAGAGCCGTCGAAGAAGAGCGAGCAGTGGACATGGCTCGCCTCCTGGCGGTCGAAATTGATGCTGCTATCCTCATACTGTTCACTATAGTTCAGTGTGCCCCCTTCCTCAGTTGAAAGGAGTGTAAAGACCCCGTCACTATAGTTGCTCACCCCTAGGTATAGGCCGTCAGGACTGAGGGCGAGGTGGCACGGCCCACTGCCAAGGCTCGAGGCCTTGAAGCGCGCATTGAAGGCTCCTGCCTCATCGAGGTGCCACCCCAGAACGGCCCCCTTTTGATCTTCGCTTACTGAGTAGAGGATTCGACGCTTTCGATCCCAGACTTGGTAGGTTGGCATCTCGATGCCACCGAGGGCGCTATGGTAGGACAGACTTCCGCTCTCTCCATCAAAATCCAAGAGCGTGATACCATCGCCACTTGCGCCGATTCGACTGCCGACAACTATCCGGTCCATGGCTGTATGGTACTATCGCCACCTAAGGATTGCAAGGTCAGCTGACGAGTGTGCAGACGTCGACCCACCGTCCTTCGCTGGTTCGCTCCAACTCATCACAGCTCAGGGCGACAGCGCTGGCACTGTCGCCTGCAGCCGGATAGACGGTATCAAAGCGCTTCAGTGAAATATCCAAGGCGATGGTGATGTGTGTTCCTCTGACAAAGGGGCAGACCCCACCGACGGCAAAGCCGGTCTCGCTCAACGTCTCATCGGATCTGAGCATCTTTGCCTTGGTGGAGAACTCTGCCTTGAATCGCTTATTGTCCACCTTTGCATCCCCTGCGGTGCAGAGCAGGAGCACCGATCCATCACCCATGCGAAAGGCGAGGGTCTTTACGATCCGTGCCTCCTCGACGCCCAACGCTTGTGCGGCCAATGAAACGGTTGCGCTACTGACGGTGAAGACCCTGATCCGGTCCTCAAGGGCGAACGGGGCCAAGAACTCTCTGACTTTTGCTACTGACATGAACGAGAGTATACCCACCCAGCCGTTGAAGGTAAACCGCTCTGTGTTCTATGAAGGGCGTGTGAGCAACCTTGGTCGTGTGCCCAGGACCAGGATATGGGGCCGAGGGTGCGGGGGAAATCCCAACGACCAGACGAAAAATCTCCTGTTGTCTTTGCCATGGGACTATCGGATTTCTGACAGATCTCCAATGTACGCCGTCCGCCTGAGATTGTATTGTGCGCCTCCTACTCACATCGAGCAGGAGGCGTCTGATCATCAATCTCTACGGTGTACTGAACGTGTGCCCGTCCTTTTGCACGACGTCATGTACCCCACCTTCGACGATGCTCGTCGAGGAGACCACGGTCAATGTAGCCTTTTCTCTCAGCTCTGCGAGATTCAGGGCACCGCAATTGCACATCGTCGAACGCACCTTTGCAAGCGTCACACCCACGTTATCCCTCAGTGATCCTGCATACGGCACATAGGAGTCGACACCCTCTTCGAAGACCAGCTTCTTCTCGGCGGTTGCGGTGTATCGCTGCCAGTTGCGGGCCCGGTTTGATCCTTCGCCCCAGTACTCCTTCATGTAGGTACCGTTGACGAAGATGCGGTTGGTCGGGCTCTCATCAAATCTGGCAAAGTAGCGCCCAAGCATGATGAAGTCAGCGCCCATCGCCAAGGCAAGGGTCATATGGTGGTCGTGGACGATGCCGCCATCGCTGCAGATCGGAACGTAGATTCCGGTCTCTTCGTAGTACTCATCGCGGGCAGCGGCTACCTCGATGAGGGCAGAGGCTTGGCCCCGGCCGATGCCTTTCGTCTCTCGTGTGATGCAGATCGAGCCACCACCGATGCCAACTTTGATGAAATCGGCTCCGCTGTCGGCCAGAAAGCGGAACCCTGCGCGGTCGACGACGTTGCCCGCACCCACCTTCACGCGCTGGCCATACTGCTCTCTGATAAAGGCGATGGTGTCCGCCTGCCACTGGGTGAACCCTTCCGAGGAGTCGATGCACAGCACATCACAGCCGCTCTCAACTAGGGCAGGGACGCGCTGGGCGTAGTCGTGGGTGTTGATGCCCGCTCCGACCAATAGACGCTTGGCCTTGTCATGCAGTTCAAGCGGATGCTCCTTATGGCTGTCATAGTCCTTGCGGAAGACCAGCGACACCAGCTTTCCTTCTGCATCGATGATCGGCAGGGTGTTGAGCTTATGGTCCCAGATCAGGTCGTTGGCTTCGGTGAGGGTGATGGACTGCGGTGCCCAGACCAAGTCCTTGAATGGGGTCATGAATGCTGATACCGGGGTATCGGCGCTCATGCGATGGACGCGGTAGTCGCGGCTGGTGACGATACCCAGCAGCGTACCATGAGCCGATCCGTCGTCGGTGACCGCCACGGTGGAGTGGCCGGTACGCTCCTTCAGCGCCACCAGATCGGCGAGGGTCTGGTCAGCCTTTATGTTGGAGTCGCTGGTCACAAAGCCTGCCTTGTGCATCTTTACCTTGCGTACCATCTGAGCCTGCTCCTCGATCGATTGGCTGCTGTAGATGAAGGAAAGACCCCCCTCCTTGGCCAGCGCTATGGCCAGTCGCTCTCCGCTGACCGACTGCATGATCGCCGACACCAATGGGATGTTGAGAGCCAACTCCGGCTCTTCGCCCTTCCTATACCGCACCAGAGGGGTAGTGAGGGTGACATTGTCTGGGGTGCACTCCCGAGAGGAGTATCCGGGGATCAGGAGGTACTCATTGAAGGTCCTCGATGGGGTATCTATGTATGTTGCCATGATTGTTTCTCCACCTCCTACTATGCCCAACTGCCTCCTTTAATGCAACTGCCCTCAAAGGCGGCGCCCTCGTTTTTCTCCAACAGTGCGTGGTACGTTTCAACGCCATCGATCACCTCTGACATTGGTCATGTTGATAAGATGAGGTTTTTCCATCTAAGAGCTGAGTCCACTGAGCAAACGCGCAAAGAACGGCGTATGGCATGCAGGAAATCTCAGTTCTGTGGCTCTGGGTCATAGACACAATCTCCTCGTTGTGCAAAAACTGCGTGACATGTTCGGATTTATTGTCTACACTCAGACATGCATGTGTGTCATGATACAGAAATTACATGAAAGGAGATTAGTACAATGAGAAAGAAACTGTTTGTTCTGTTTCTCATCGTGGCTGTCGTCTCGGTAGCCGCTTTTGCCAAAGGCGTTGCCGAACAACCCGCTGTGGCTGAAAAAGTGGTCGAGACACAGGTAATCCTGGGCTCTTCGACCCAGGTGAACGCCGACTTCTTCGATGGTTGGACCAACAGCGCCACCAACGCCTACCTCAAGGAGTTGATGACCGGCTACCAGACTGTGGTGTGGACGAAGGAAGGACGCTACGTGATCAACCCGATCAGCGTCAAGTCCTACACGGCTGTTGACAACAGTGACGGGAGCAAGACCTACACCTTCAACCTGGCCAACAACCTCACCTACAATGATGGCTCGAAGATCACTGCAAAGGATTACGTCTTCTCCATCCTCTACGCCGCAAGCCCCCAGGTCACCGAGATCGGTGCCCAGTATGGATCCGGCTCAGAGTATGTGGGCTATGATGAGTTCCACAGTGGCGCAACCCGCGTCTTCAGCGGAATCCGCCTTTTGGGCGATTACTCCTTCTCCATCACCATCAAGGCTGAGGAGCTGCCGTACTTCTTCGACCTCTCGCTGGTGGCAGTCGGTCCGATTCCGATGCAGGTCATCGCCCCGGGCGTGGCAGTCAACGACAGTGGATCGGGCGCATCGCTCTCCGATGCCTTCACCGCCGATCTCTTGCGCACGACCGTGCTCACCCCCAACACCGGCTATCGCTACAAGCCGCTGGTGACCAGTGGTCCCTACCAGTTTGAGAGCTACAACCCCGCCGACTCCACCGCCAGCGTGATCCTCAACCCCCGCTTCCTCGGTGAGTACGATGGAGCGAAGGGCTCGATCTACCGCCTGATCATCAAGCTGACCAACACTGCAACGCAGATGGATGAGCTGAAGACCGGTGCCATCGACATGCTGCAGGGCATCAGTGGCGGTGATCAGATCACCCGTGGTCTGGACATGCATGACCAAGGCATCGTCAACTTTGCCTCCTATCCTCGCTACGGCTACGGCAAGATCGCCTTCGCCTGTGACTTCGGACCGACTCAGTTCGACGCAGTGCGTCGTGCCATCGCCTATAGCCTTGACCGCAATGAGTTCGCCCGCCAGTACACCGGCGGCTACGGCATCATCGTCAATGGCTACTATGGCGCATCGATGTGGGAGTACCAGGAGAACAAGGACCGCCTTGACAAGGAGCTGAACGCCTACCCGTACAACCTGCAGAAGGCTGAGCAGGAGCTCATCGCCGACGGCTGGACACTGAACAAGGATGGCAAGAACTTCCAAAAGGGTGTTGATGCAATCCGCTACAAGCGTGTTGATGGTCAGCTCATGCCATTGATCATCGAGTGGGCCAACACCGCCAACAACCCGGTCAGCGACCTGATCAGCACGATGCTCGTCCCCGAGGTCAAGAAGATCGGTATGCAGATCAACGGCACTACCGTTGACTTCGCAGTCCTGCTCGACCACCTCTACAAAGATGGCATCGACAAGCCGGTCTACGGCATGTTCAACCTCGGCACGGGCTTTGCCACCACCCAGGCGTACTGGTACTACTACTCCACCGATCCGGAGTACTTTGGCACCTACAACACCAACTTCATCGCCGACAAGGAGCTTGAGGCTATCTCGCTGGATATGAAGAGAACCGATCCGCAGGATCTGAAGGGTTGGGCTGAGAAGTGGATCCGCTTTGAGAAGCGCTGGAACTACCTGATGCCGGATATCCCCCTCTACTCGGACGTCTACCATGACTTCTTCAATCCCCGGATCGTCGGATACGATTCCTCACCTACGTGGGACTTCCGTTATGCAATCGTCCGGGCCAGTGTCAAATAACGCGGTGCGTTGTTGACCGTGACCTACACCGCCCGGGGCTCTTGGCACTGCCAGGGCCCTGGGCTATCATTGCCAAGGAAGATCCGCTATGTTCAGCTACGTTCTCAGACGCCTCATCTATATCGTCGTTGTCTTCTTGATCGCATCAGTATTGCTCTTCGCACTCTATAAGTCCGTGCCCGGAGACCCGGCGCGCATGATGCTGGAAGGCAACAAGGCGAGCATGAAACCCGAAGAGTATGAAGCACGCTACCAGGATGCAGTACGCAAACTCGGCTTGGACAAGCCGGTGGTCGTGCAGTACTTCACCTGGCTTTTCAATACCCTGCGCGGTGACTTCGGTTATTCGCTTACCTACAAGATGCCGGTACGCCAGATGATCGGCGTTCCGATGAAGAACACGATTATGCTCAACGTCTGGTCCCTGATCCCGGTCTTTGCCATCACGGTGCCGCTGGGCATCGCCACGGCGGTCAGGCGCGGCAGCCGTTTCGACTCAACCGTCCAGGTGGTCACCATCATCGGTTACAGCCTCCCATTCTTCGTCATCGCCCTGCTTTTCATCTTCCTCTTTGCCGTCAAGATCCCAATTTTTCCCATCAGTGGGGTGCAGACCCCGGCCTTGAAGGGTACTGCACTGCGCATGTTCGGCGATAAGCTATACCATATGGCCCTGCCGCTGATCGTCATGGTCTTCACGTCCCTCGGCGGCCTTACGCGCTACGTGCGCGCCACCATGATTGAAGCGCTTCGAATGGACTACATCCGAACCGCCCGAGCCAAGGGACTGACCGAGAAGGTCGTCATCTACTCCCACGCCTTCCGTAACGCCCTGATCCCTTTCATCACCATCATGACCGGCTGGTTCATCTCAATCTTCAGCGGCTCGGTCGTCATCGAGCGGACCTTCCTGTGGAACGGCATGGGCAAGGTCATCATCGATGCCCTCAACCAGCAGGACTTCGCCGTCTCTCTGGCTATGGTGATGTTCTACCTCGTCCTCAGCCTCATCGGTAACTTGTTGATGGACCTCTCCTATGGGTTTGCTGACCCGCGTGTCAAGTTGAGCTAGGAGGACGGCATGAGCAAACGAACCTATGGATCAACGTTCACCGATGTTATCAAGACGCTTTTTTTGGGAAGAAGGGCGGCAACGCTCTCGCTGCTTGAAGAGGAGCAGGTACAGAGTCCCTACCGTACGATGCTCCGCAACTTCCGCGAGAAGTGGAGCGCCATGCTCGGTGTCTACATCTTCGCCGCGATCTTTCTCGCTGTCTTCCTCTTGCCGATCTTCTTTCCGATGGATATCCGCTTCCAGGACCCGACACAGAAGAATACCAAGCCCTCATCATCCTTCATGCGCTACGACAAAGACCTTGCCGGCTCGGTCGTCTCCATCGACGGCGGCTCGGTCTTTGGTGTCGGCGTCGATGCCAAGGGCAGAATCTATCAGTGGGGAACCTTGACTGCGAAACTGGCCAAGCTGCCGGATGCGAACAAGCGCTACACCTCCGTCTCAGCCGGCCTTGACCACGCCCTAGCCATCGACAGCGACGGCAGGGTGCACAGCTGGGGCAATGACCGCTTTGCGCTGAACATGCTGCCTGTAGAGCTGAGCCGACAAAAGACCGTACAGGTGCTTGCCGGCCACCAGATCTCGATGGCGCTCACCGAGGAGGGGAACATCTATGTGTGGGGCAACACCAACCTCATCACCATCCCTGTGCCCCGTGAACGGCAGGGGACCTTTGCCAAGATGGTAGCCAATACCACCTTGGCAATGGCGCTGACCAAAGGCGGGGAGGTGGTCGTCCTCTCATCCAAGGAGACCCCCTTCTCCTACGTGCCGTCTGAGATCCAGGGCAGGGTAGTGGACATCGCCGTCACCGAGCGATCGGCGGCAGCAATCACCGCCGATGGACAGATTACCGTCTGGGGCGGTGATGACCACGGCGTCCAACAGATTCCTGCTCACCTGCAGGGCAGGGCCAAGGCCATCAGTGCCGGACGAGGCCACTACACCGTACTGCTGGACGATGGGTCGGTAGCCAGCTGGGGGTGGAACAACTACAAGCAAGCAAAGGCTCCGAGGCTGAAGAACATCGTCAGCATCCAATCCTCGTATTTTCAGAACTACGCCATCGATGCCAATGGAGCGATCCACACCTGGGGTCTGAAGGGCTATTTGATGGGTACCGACCAGTATGGGCGTGACCTCTTCACCCGCCTGCTCACCGGAGGACGGGTGACGCTGACCATCGGGGCGATCGCCGTGATCATCAGCGGCATCATCGGCATTGTCCTCGGCTCCTTCTCCGGCTATTACGGAGGCAAGGTCGACATGCTTTTGATGCGTCTGGCCGAGGTGGTCAATGCCATCCCATTTTTGCCGCTTGCGATGATCCTCAGCGCCATCATTGGTAGCCGGATCAGCGAGACGGGAAGAATCTCGATGATCATGGTGATCTTGGGCCTGCTCTCCTGGCCATCGCTTGCGCGCCTGGTACGCGGACAGATCCTTGCGGCCCGGGAGATGGAATTCGTCACCGCAGCCAAGGCGATGGGCATCACTGAGATGAAGATCATCTTCCGCCACATCCTGCCAAACGTCATCACTGTCGTGCTCGTCAACCTGACCCTCAGCTTCGCCCTGTGTATGCTCTATGAGTCCTCGCTTTCGTATCTGGGCTTTGGGGTCAACGAACCGAACGCCACCTGGGGCAACATGCTCTATGGGTGCAATGACTCCACCGTCATGAGCCAGTACTGGTGGCGCTGGGTCTTCCCGGCCATCGCGCTGAGTCTGTGTACGGTGAGCATCAACATGGCAGGCGATGGCATGCGCGATGCCATCGACCCCAAATCCAATGACCGATAGGAGGCAGTTGTGCCCATACTATTAGAATTGAAGGACCTTCACACCTACTTTTCCACCAAGCGTGGCATCGTCAAGGCGGTCAACGGCGTCTCCTATGCCGTCGAGGCCGGCAAGACACTGGGCGTTGTCGGTGAAAGCGGCTGTGGCAAGTCGGTTTCGGCGATGTCGATCCTCAGGTTGCTCGATGGTAACGGCTACATCGAAAGCGGCTCGATCACCTTCAAGGGGGAGGAACTGACCCGCCTCAGCGACAAGGAGATGTACGAGATCCGCGGCAACGCCATCAGCGTGATCTTCCAGGAGCCGATGACCAGCCTCAACCCCGTCTTCACCATCGAGAGGCAGATCAGCGAGGCGTTCATGGTCCACCAGGATATGGACAAAAAGCAGGCTGCCCGTGAGTCGGTCAGGATGCTCGCCGATGTGAAGATTCCGAACCCCGAGGAGGTTGCCAAGCAATACCCCCACCAGCTCTCCGGTGGCATGAGACAGCGCGTCATGATCGCGATGGCTCTTGCGTGCAAGCCTGACCTCCTCATCGCCGATGAGCCGACCACCGCCCTCGATGTCACCATCCAGGCCCAGATCCTCAAGCTGATGAACGACCTGCAGAAGGAGAAGGGGACGGCGATCCTCTTCATCACCCACGATCTGGGCGTCATCAACCAGATGGCTGACGACGTGGCGGTGATGTACAGTGGGGAAGTGGTTGAGATGGCCCCCGTTGAGGTGATCTTCACCGATGGACAGTACAGCCACCCCTATACCGAGGGCCTGATGCTCTCCATCCCCCGCCTTGACACCGCGGTGCAGACCAAGCTCGAGGTGATCCCCGGCACCGTGCCTCACCCGCTGGACCTGCCCAAGGGATGCTTTTTCGCCCCTCGGTGCAAGTACGCCACCGACAAGTGCAGACGTGAACATCCTGCCTTGGTCACGGTCGCCGATGGACACACCATCCGCTGTTTCTACCCCGACAAGAAGGAACGCCATGAACGATAAGCACACCCTTTTTAAGATCCGTAACCTCAAGCAGCACTTCCCGCTGAAGACCAAAGGCCTTGCCGTGCGGGCCGTCGACGGTGTAGACGTTGAAATCTACAGCGGCGAGACGCTCGGCTTGGTCGGTGAGAGCGGTTGTGGCAAGTCGACGTTCGGTCGGGTGCTGCTGCAGCTGTACCGACAGACCGATGGCAAGACCCTCTACTACGGTCAAAGCCTTGTAGATCTTGCCCCGCTCTATGTGAAAGAGACAATCACCAACCTTGCCAGGCATAAGAGTGAGCTCGCCTCCCTCAAAGAGGAGCGAGATGCGGCCCAGCATCGCTACGAAGAGCTCAAGGACAATGAAGTGGCCGAGCGCGAGAGCGTCTATATCGCCCAGAACGCTGCCTTGGAGGCCGAGAAGCGCTATCGTAACGCATATCTTGACATCGTGCAGCTCGTCGGCGGCTTCATCACCGTCGAAGATCTCTCGTCCTTCACACCGCACCTCTTGGAGGTCTACCACCAAAGCCGAACGCGCCATGAACTCGGTCAGCAGCTCGCCGACCTTGCGCTTGCCATCGCCGAAGCTGAGCGCGATGAGCGAGCGCGGGCGAAGAAGGGACAGGCGACAGCGGCAGGCCAGGGTCGAAAGAAGAGCCTGCAAGCCAAACAACAGGTGCTGCAAGAGCGCCTGAAGGCCGTAGAAGAGGCGCTCAAGGAGGCGACGCTTCGCCTTGAGGCCAAGCGCGCTGAATACGCTGACGACAGTGAGTTTGCCCGCCATGAGGCTGAGCGCGATGACGGCATCGACCTCAGCCGCCTCACCTTCGGTGAGATGCGGCTGCTACGCAAGGAGATGCAACTGATCTTCCAGGACCCCTACTCATCGCTGAACCCCCGCATGACGGTGGGCCAGATCATCGGCGAAGGGCTCTTGGCGCACCGCTTCTTCAAGCAGGATGGACCTGAGATGCAAGAGTACGTGATGCGCGTGATGGAGGAGTGTGGCCTGGCCCCGTACATGATCCACCGCTACCCCCACCAGTTCTCAGGCGGGCAGAGACAGCGCATCGGCATCGCCCGCTCCTTGGCCCTCAAACCACGCTTCATCGTCTGTGACGAAGCAGTCAGCGCGCTGGATGTCTCCATCCAGGCCCAGATCATCAACTTACTCAGGGATCTGAAGGAGAAGAGCAAGCTTACCTACCTCTTCATCAGCCACGACCTGGCAGTGGTCAAGTACATCAGCGACCGCATCGGGGTCATGTATTTGGGCAACCTCTTTGAGCTTGCCCCAGCGACAGCGATCTTTGAGCGGACGATGCACCCATACACCGAAGCACTGCTTGCTGCGATTCCTACCACCGACCGCAGCAAACAAAGCGAGATAGTCCTACTTGAAGGGGATATTCCCTCTCCGATCAAGCCGCCGGCAGGGTGTAAATTCCACACCCGCTGTCGCTACAAGACCGAGATCTGCACCCACGTGGTCCCCACGTGGCGTGAGCTTGAGACAGAGCACTGGGTTGCCTGTCACCATCCACTGACCGAGGCGGCGAAGTAGCGCATGGGTATCTTCTCTAGGCGGCGGCGCCTCATCGATCCCAAGGCGATCGAAGAGAAGGCTGAAGGCGTGCGCGATGAGATGGAGAAGGGGGACCTGCTGGCCATGCTCATCAGCGCCTTCATCGTCTTTACCCCCGTCATTCTCATCCTCATCGGCATTGTCTGGGGACTGTATTGGCTCTTCACCCACTGAAAGTGGCGAGGCACACGGTGTAGAACGCTGATGGTGCATCGGTGTGTGCCCCGCCGGAGGATACGCATGAAGGGTCGGTCAATTCTTCAAGAAGTAGCACTGCGCATTGGATTCGACGCCCCTGAATGTGATGGTCTGGCTCTTGCCATCTTTGCTCGTCGAGTGTGAGACGCGGATGTTGCTCTCATCGTCACCGATGAGCATGAACAGTCCACGTCCAGCCTCATGAATGAATTGAGCCATCATTGGAGGCCGTCCCTTCACCCTGATGGTTACTGCCAAAGAGCCATCATCATTGAGGTGCGATCCAAACTCCAAGGAGGTGATGGGCACGTTGTAGAGCTCAGGCAACCCCTGTTCCCCGGCTGCGGTATCAAGGGTCCATGAGGTCTCCACAAGGTGCAGCAGCGTTAGAGTCGCCTCCTGTTCATCAGGGACGACCAAGGGACTTTGGTAGGCGCAGCCGTAGCAGCCAAAGGCGAAGAGGAAGAGGAGGACGAGCGCAAAGCTTGACAGGATTGCGATCCTCCCCCCTCCGATCGATCGAAGATCTGACTTCTTCTCATCCATATAGGTACCTCCACAACGATTGTGATGGTCCCACCCTATGCCATCGGACAACGTCAGAACAGTTACATAAGAAGTGGCAGAACTTTGACAAAAGCTGCCGTGATGAGATTGTGTGATCGCTCTCGCGCCAGAGGGCGCGGCTATCTAGAATAATTGCCAAGCCGCTACATACAAAGATAAGTTTGAATCTGAAGATTTGCCCTTCAAGGGCCTGCGGTGAATCCTCATCTATTCGATGGCGCACACCGCCCAGGCGTACGCACAAGAGAGAACATATTGCTGTAGCTGGGCGAGGGTGGACCTGGCGGTCCACCTCAGCGATCAGAGTGCGTGCGTCATGTCGTAGGTGAGCGGGAAGGTGGCCCCATTGACTACCCATACATCGGAGAAATCTGGCTTGCCGTTGACCGAGGAGCAGACCAAGTAGTCACCCTTGCCGTGAGGGACTCCGGCGCGGTTGGCATAGAGGACATCGCCCCACGCTGTGTGGACTTCAACGACGACATCAGCGGGTATGAAGCGAGCGAAGTTTGTCCCGATGGCGGAGATGGTGGTCAGTTTGAGGTCCGAGCCTTTTGATCGGAGAAAATCATCTGCGCTATAGGCATTTCCATCAGCTTTGGTATAGGTGGTCAAGACCTTATTCAGCTTTGTTACCCATGACTCGCCGCTGAGGCCGGTCAGAATTACCGAGACCCCATCGTCAGTGACAGTATAGTAGGTATCCTCAAGGTGGTTGTAGACTTGGACGCTGCGGTCAGTAAGACGGCCGGCGATGGTGTACTGGGTTTTGCCGGTGATGAAAAATGTGTTTGGATCAAGCAGTGATTCTGCTGCAATGATTGGTGTTGTCTCTATGAGATGAAGGCTGCGGTCGAGCTCCTTCTTCGTAGCAGGCAGGCTCATGTTCACCCCTTGATCAAAAAGACGTGCTTTGAAGGCCCACGAAACCGCCTTCTCAGAGGCGAGCGTGCCGTCGTCAGCAAAGGCTGGAAGATGATTGCGTTGGGCATACTCCCACATGGTGGATGCAAGGTCATTGCGTGTCACCAACGATAGGGAACCCTCCTGTGTTCCCATTGCCAGAAGAGCCGAAGCAACGATAGTAGCCAAACAGAGTACAAGTAGGACCTTCTTCATGGCATAATCTCCTTTTTGCGATAGACATAGTATACCATCGACACCAGCAGGTCCGCCACCGCTGGTGTTCGGGATACAGGCTGAATTTTGCCGAGAGTTTCAAGGCGTTGGTCTTGGGTCGGTGAAGACACACTACTGAGGACAGTCAAGGAAAAGGAGATCAGGACAAAGAATCTTCCTGAAATCCTGCGTCAAACCAGCATCATATGGTTATGCGAAAAGAGTCAAACTAACTGAAGCGGCTACGGCTTGAACAAAGGCCTGGATTACAGCCTTGGTTCAGTAGACGTCCATCACGATTCCTGCTACAGTTTTTTTGTTTTGTCAGGCCGTTTTGATAGAGGAACACATATGCTGGAAGTGGCTATTTGTGACGATGATCAGGCTCAACTCGCCCTGGTATCTGCCTATGTAGCGGAGTGTTTTCAGGACAACGCCGTTCCTGTTACCATCCATCGCTTCACCCACCCCGACACCCTCTTGGAGCAGTGTGAGAGGCGGCGTTTCCACCTCTATATCCTGGACATCGTCATGCCGATGATCGACGGGGTTGAGGTGGGACGAATCATCCGAGGCCAAGATCGACAGGCTGTCATCCTCTACACCACCTATGAGCCGAGCTTTGCCTTGCAATCCTTTGAGACCGGGCCGGTCGACTACCTGCTCAAGCCTGTGGATAAGAATCGACTGTGCCGGAGTCTGATGCAGGCGGTCGAGCGTCTCAAAGACGTGGATGGACGCACTTGTATCATCAAGGCCGCCCAAGGCATGCAGGTGCTCGACCATAGGCACATCCTCTATTGCGAATACTCCAACCATACGGTGCGCTATACGCTCACCGACGGTCGAAGCATCACTACCTGTGTGATACGGGGCACTTTCGCCGAGCACATCAAAGGTCTGCTGGAAGACGGTCGTTTCATTCGTCCCCATATCTCCTTTGTGGTGAATATGGATTACATCGAAGGGTTTTCAAAGACGCGGTTTACGCTACGTAGAGGCGCGACAATCCCCATCGCTGCCCGCCACTACAGCGCAGTACGCGATGTGTTCATGGACTACCTGTTATCCAAAGGAAGGTGATGATGAACGACCTTATAAGCAACGCCATCCGAGGCAGTGTCACCGCAATCATGAACGTGCTCTTGCTCTTCACCCTCACCAAGGCCAGACACGGCAACCGCAGCATGATCATCGCTTTGGTCATTGTCTTCATCACCGACATCGCCTCCACATTCTACCTCTACCTGTTCAGCGACCTGACCACCCTCTCACGGGTGAACCTCATCACCATCATCATGTTGGGCATTGTTCTCAAGCCGCTCTCCAAGGAGAGCTTTGCACAGTGGATGTTCAAATATCTCACCGCTACCAACATTATGATGATGATCATCTTCATCAGCTTCCACGCAGGCAAATTCTTTCCCCACCCCCAATATGCCCATACCCTCATCCGCCTGCTACTCTATATCCTCGTCATCCTCCTCTTCCAATACCGTCTTTTGCCGCTCTACCAGGAGACTTCACAAAATTGGCCGATCTTCTCGGCGCTCGTATTCTGCATCTTCCTCAACTTTTCCTATTACTTCTACGCGACCAACGATATTCAGGTAACCTTGGCCACCTCTCGCATTTCCTTATCGCTCTTATCACTTTTGGCCGCTGTTGCTTACGGGACGGTCTTCTCCTCGCTCAAGCGCCTCTCTGCCCTCCATGATCTGGAGATTGAGAACCTGAGGATCCAAAACGACCGGGCGCTGCTCGCCCATGCCACTGCCACCATGGGCGAGCGGCTCTCCCTCATGGATCAGGTAGCGCAGCAACTCTCCATCGCCAGTCACGACCGTAGACACTACCACGGTATGCTGCTGCACCTCTTGGAGCAGGGAGATGCGAAGGAGGCCATCGCAAGCCTCAGACAGCAGATCGCTGCTGGTCCGTCTCGGGGAATCACCTACTGCCAAAACAAGGCTGTTCAGGCGGTAACCGCCTACTATATTGAGCTGGCAACAAGCAGGGGCATCCGGTGCGATATCGACCTGGACATCCCTTCATCGATGCCCTTCGATTCAGTCGCCTTCGCCTTGGTGGTGGCAAATCTTTTGGAGAACGCCGTCGAGGCAGTCTCAGCCCTTCCTGATAGACAGCAGCGATGTATCCAATTTTCCTGCATCAGGCGGGGGCGCCTCATGCTGCAGATCAGCAACCCGTGCTTGCAAGAGACCACATTGGGTCCCGATGGCCTTCCCCAAGCCAATGAGAGCGGACATGGGATCGGAACCAAGAGTGTCGTCGCATTTGCTGAACAATATCAGGCGGAGCTACTGTACACAGTCAAAGACTGCACCTTCACCGTCCGCTTGCTCATCTAGGTCGATGACCTGTAATAAGTAGAAAATCGTACGATGTAGGAACACCTGCTCCACTTGATCACTGAAACTGCTATCGTACCTCCCAAATAATCAATCAAACGGCGCATTGTCTTCTTCAGACATGAAGAACCGTGGCTGTTTGAATGTATGGGGGTACAGATGATTTTTTCCGGTCGGACGACAGCTTGCACAGCTCTCCTGCTACTTGTATCTACAGCCTTGGTATTCGCTTCACCAGCGCCATACCATGTTGTAATCAAAACTGACTCCGAGGAGGTGGATGCCATCCGGTACCAAACCGGCACCAACTCGCAAGGGGCCTGGACGGAGGTTGATGCGTCCCAGCCTATTCTGGTGCTACAGAATTTTGACAGCACACAGGACATCCTCTTCGTCCAGCAGAAGGCGATCGGCCAAAGCTGGGGCTCTGGATGGGAGTATCGCTACGATGCCGAAACAGGGCAGTGGAAAGAAACGAGCCAACCTGTCAGTAGCGAAAAGCGATTCATCACAACGATGGATGTAGCACCGTACGTACTGTTTCCCGTAGGGTCAAGCTCTTCTCTCTACTCTTATCTCATCGGCTCATCGCTAACATTCAATCTCAACGTTGGTGAACGCCTGCCTCTTTTCGCATATGGCGAGGTGGGGTACAGCCGCGGACCCTGCCAGTCCGACTGGGTCGACACCATGCAGGCAGTCAACATCTCGACAGGAGTGGGGTATCACCTGAGGATGGGCAAGTGTGTGGAGCTTACCCCGAAGCTCGGCTATGGGCTGGTCCTCCACATCCTGCAGGCCGACTTCGACCAAGATGGCACGAAGGCGCATGAATTTTTCATCGACCAGCAGTTGCGTCTCTCACTTGCCTTCAGCTATGAGCTTTCGAAATCGTATGAACTGTTCGCCGCTCCACTGGGCGTCTTGCTCTTCGAGAACACGACTGTCGCTCTCCTGCTGGGTCTGCAGGCAGGTATCTACTACACCTTCTAGGATACAACCATGAGAAAAACCATAACCATATTATTCGTTCTATTGGCGTTCATAACCACCATCTCCTTCATGGTCGGTTGTAGCGATATGATGGAAAAGCTGGGGGAGATTAGTCTTTCTGTCGAATTGGATACCCCTACTGTGGAGGTTGCGTCCTATACCTTGGATGTTGCACAGCCCAGCAGGTCAACCAGCTTTAGGGTGAGCAATATCACACCACCACGCCACACGCTCTCTTCGCTGAGCAAGGGTACGTGGAAGCTCACAGTCACCGCCTTCGATGGCGACGGCATCCAAATCGGCATCGGAAGCCAGGTCGTCGACCTCAGGGAAGGCCAGATCGCCAATGTCACGGTCTTGGTGGTCTTCGGCCAGAGCGCACCGCTATCCAGCGCATTCTCTTTTGAGGCACCCAACCGGTACGACTCCCCTCTAGGGGCGATTTGCGGCACAACCGCCACTATGGAGTACAAGCTTGGCTCGGCATCGGAGGAGACACCCTATACAACCTGCTCATCCGGCTCCACTGCCCTAGCTCCCGGAGTGTATGTCATCAGATATGCCCAGGCCCATGGCCTGAAGGCCAGCGAGGGCGTGACGGTGACGGTGCCTTCTTATCAGCCAATCCAGCTCACGATCGCAGCTCCAGAGCTCACCACAACGAAGGTGTATGACGGCACGACGGCGCTATCAGCCATCGTAAACATTGGAACGCATAGCGGGGTGCTCGAAGGCGATGAAGTGACCGTCCAAGGATCGGGATCGTATGATAGTGCACAAGCCGGTGATCGTACGATCACCGTTACCTACTCAATTAGCGGAGCCGATGCGCCCAACTACCTCGCGCCGGTCGACACTACACACGAAGGCACCATCGAAAAAAAACAGCTTGCCATTACTGCACCTACTCTTCAGCTCTCCAAGGAGTATGACCGCTCGACAACTGTTGCCATCTCTGCAGTTGGAGAGCTAAGTGGAGTCCTTGAGAAAGATGAGGTCTTGCCAACCGCCTCTGCCGCCTACAGTGATGCAACGGCTGGAACAGGCAAGCCGGTCACCGTCACCTATGCCATCGATGGTAAGGATGCGGCCAACTATCTGAAGCCGGTAGACTACATCGGTGCAGTAGGGGAGATCACCAAGAAGCAGCTCACTGTTACTGGTACGACCATAGCGAGCAAGGTGTATGATGGCAACACCACCGCAACCC
>LVBE01000015.1 GCA_001603105.1 Spirochaetales bacterium Spiro_03 | reverse complement strand
TTCGTTCTGAGCCAGGATCAAACTCTCCGTCATATCAATCCCGGTCCCGAAGGACCGGTCTCAATTGCGTTCGTTCGCCCCAGCAATGCGACATAGCAGGCTGGCCCCGCTATGCCAGAATTGACTAGGAAGCCCTCATCGGTCTTCCACTATTCCAATCTCTCTATTCTTCCCTACGCTCTACTGTCATAAATCACGATGCTCCCTACCACTTCTTGTTGGGAGGGCCTTCCATAATAGCCGAGTTCCAACTCTCCAGTCAAGGGACTCAAGTCCCGTTTCTAGTGAGCCTCTCGTGCTCAAGGCCAACGAGAAGGGATATTACACAGTTGCTGACTTTTTGTCCAGCACTTTTTGAATTATTTTTTACAAAGACCCTATCTTCCAATCACAAAACAAATTAGAATTTAAGGTCTCAAGGATTGAGAAAAGTGATAAACCGCATTATTGTTGAATCAGAGCACAGAGGAGTAATCCATATGCAGAACATTCGGCGAGCATTGCCACAGGACATACCATATATCTACGAAATTGCATTGAAGACCGCCATCGCCGGCCTCGATGGCACCGAATACTACCATGATCCGTTTCTGGTTGGACACTACTGGGCTGCCCCCTACTACTTTTTTGAACCCGAGCTGTGCTTTGTCGCCCTCAACGAAGCAGGCAGAACTAGCGGCTATATCGTAGGTACCAGCGATACCCGCCGATTCAACGCATGGCTACAGAAGGTATGGCTGCCTCCGCTGCAAGCGCACTACCGTACCCAGACTGTCTTCAAGAGCGAGGCCGAGCAGGACCTGGTAAAGACTCTGCTCAAGGGCCCCGGGGAGGGGCTCTGGCAAAACCTTGGCTATCCGGCGCACCTGCACGTCGACCTACTCGAAGAGTTGCAGGGCAAGGGGATGGGCAAAAGCCTGATGCAGACGTTCATCAAGGCAGCCAAACGGCGCGGCGCTGAAGGTATCCACCTCGGTGTTGACGGACGCAACAGCCGCGCTATCGGCTTCTATGGGAAGATGGGATTCTCTGTTCTGGAGACTCAGGTCTGGGGATCCATCTTCGGTATGAAACTGACCTGATCACTGATCATCGCCCGCCCATTTGATACCCAAAAACTCCAGGTCGCTGGCCAGTCGGTTAATGGCATTGGTCAGCCGTACCGCTCTCTTCTGCTCCAATAGAGGCTCACTGCCCGCCTTCTGCATCCGCTGTACGACATCGAGCAACGTCTGCTCTTGCTTGGCCAAGAGCTGGGCGGCCTGACGGAGCTGGCGGATGTAGGGAACAACAACATCATCGACAGGCTGGGCGATCGGAAGCGCACTCTCATCCAAAAGGTCAAAGCGCTCCAACACCTTTGGAGCGTAGGCATCGAAGCCCAAAGTCCGAGTAAGGAAGGAAGCAAACCACGGCGCAACATCCTTGTCACCATGGACGACGAAGGTTCGTTTGATCGGAGTTTTGAACGCTTTGATCCACGTGATCAGCCCCTCCTGGTCGGCATGGCCGCTGATGCCTGACAGCTCGGCAATCTCACAGCGCACATCGATCTGCTCACCGAAGATGGTCACATGGCGCGCTCCATCGAGGATCGAACGCCCCAGCGTCCCGGAGGCCTGGTAGCCGGAGAAGAGGACCGTACACTCATCTCTCCAAAGGTTGTGCTTGAGGTGGTGCTTGATGCGCCCGGCTTCACACATGCCACTTGAGCTGATGATGACGCTGCTGCCCCTACGGCTGTTCAGCGCGATCGAATCGGCGACGTCAACGACAGTCACCAACGAGGGAAAGAGGATCGGATTGATGCCCTTGTTCACCAGGGCCATCGTCTCATCGTCCATGTAACCGAAGAGGTTGCCGGCAAAGACCCGCGTCGCCTTCACCGAAAGGGGGCTGTCGACAAAGACCGGGATTTCGCTCACCGTCGGACAGAGGTGTTGTTCGATGATGACGCGCAACAGGTAGAGGATCTCTTGGGTACGACCGACGGCGAAGGCAGGCACGATGACGTTGCCGCCACGGCTAAAGGTCCGCTCGATGATCTGGGCAAGCTCCTCTGCGCGGATCCTTGTCGGCACATTGCTGCCCACCGCGTGGGGCGGCAGCTTGTGGACCCGGTTGCCGTAGGTCGATTCCATCACGACGTAGTCGGCTTGTTCGATATAGTGTGGGTCCTTGATCAGCGGCTGGTCAAAATTGCCGATATCACCACTGAAGGCCAACAGGCGTTCCTCTTCTCCCTCCCGTACCCAGAGCTCGACGCTGGCAGAGCCGAGCAAGTGTCCTGCATCGCGGAATCGGAGCTTGAAGTGCTCATCGATCGTGCAGATCTCGTCATAGGCGCAGCTCTCAAAGTACGCCATCGCCCGTTGAGCGTCCTCGACAGTATAGAGCGGCTCCACGTGCGCTTGGCCAGAGCGCTGCGCCTTGCGCCCTTTCCACTGGGCCTCCATCTCCTGGATATGGCCACTGTCGGCGAGCATGATCTCACACAGGTCGACCGTAGCGCTGGTAGCATAGATCGAGCCGGTAAACCCTTCCTTGACCAAGAGCGGGATCCGCCCGGTATGGTCGATATGGGCGTGGGTCACCACCAGGTAGTCAATCGTCGCAGCATCGAAGGCCAGAGCTGTGCCGCACTCTTTCTCATCACTGCCCTGAGGCAAGCCACAATCGACGAGCAGCCGCTTCGTCCCTGCCTCTACCATATAACAACTGCCGGTGACCATCTGCGCTGCGCCAAAGAATGTAATGTGCATATGCCTCTCTCCTTACCCTCTACAATACGCCCGTGGTGGGGAGTTTGCAATGTATCAAAGAAAAGCAATCAGACATCTGGCGCCCTCCAATCCCGCGCTTGCACATCAGCAGGTCATTGGGTATCCTGAACATCACAACAACGGGAGGAGAGCGAACGCATGGACCAATTCAAACGACGGACACAGCAGCTACGGGTCAAGCACACGATCGAGCAGCTGGCAAAGAACAATATCGAGGGACACTTCATTCCTACGATCGATGAGGTCGTGCCCACACTCAAAGAGATGATCAGGGAGGGATCGTCAGTGGGTTTCGGTGGCTCCGCCTCGCTTGAAGAGGCAGGAATCCTATCCTGGCTGCGCCAGGGCCCCTATACGCTCTACGATCGCTACCAAGAGGGTCTTGGCCCTGAAGGTATCCGCAAGGTGTTCCTTGACAGCTTCGACGCCGACATCTACCTCGCCAGTGCCAACGCAATCACCGAGCACGGTGAGATCTACTGCGTCGATGGACGCAGCAACCGCACCGCCGCCATGCTCTGGGGCCCCAGACAGGTAATCTTGGTCGCCAGCTGGGACAAGATCGTCCCTGACCTGGTCAGTGCGATCCTCAGGGTCAAGACACTGGTGGCCCCAGCCAACGCAATGCGCCTTGGTGTGGATACCCACTGCTCCAAAGAGGGACACTGCGTCTCTGCTGTCTGTGACAAAGACCACCTGATGGCCCTGGATGCAGGTGGGTGTGAACACTCCCTCTGCTCCAACTATGTCGTCTTCTCCCGCCAGCAGGTACCGGGGCGGATGAAGGTTCTCATCGTCGGCGAAAGCCTGGGATACTAACAGAGGAGATAATCACATGAGCTCATCATTTCAATACTATGCCCCGACCGAGGTGCTCTTTGGCAAGGGTGTCGAGGAAGAGACCGCCCGATTGGTCAAAGCATATGGCGGCAGCACGGTCCTGCTCCACTACGGGTCGGAGAGCGCCAAAAAGAGTGGCCTACTCGATCGCATCAAAGCCTCCCTTGATACAGAAGCGATCAGGTGGGTCGAGCTCGGTGGGGTGGTACCCAATCCGCGCCTCAGCCTTGTGCACGCCGGCATCGAGCTTGGGCGCAGAGAAGGGGTGGATTTTTTGCTCGCCGTCGGCGGTGGATCGGTCATCGACAGCGCCAAGGCGATCGGCTATGGACTCTACAACGACGGTGAGGTGTGGGACTTCTACGCAGGCGTGCGAAAGCCTGCCGGCTGCACACCCGTCGGTGCAGTCCTCACCATTGCGGCTGCAGGCAGCGAGATGAGTAGCAGCAGTGTCATCACCAACGAAGATGGGGATCTGAAGCGGGGGCTGAACACCGACTTCTCGCGCTGCAAGTTCGCCATCATGAATCCAGAGCTGACCTATACCCTGCCCCCGTACCAGACGATGAGCGGGGCGGTGGACATCATGATGCACACCATCGAGCGCTACTTCATCGCCGGCTCCACCATGGCCCTCACCGATGAGATCGCCGAGGCGTTGCTGCGAACCGTCATCGACGCTGCACGAACGCTGAAGGAGAAAGGAGACGATTATGAGGGACGCGCCAATTTGATGTGGGCCAGTTCCCTCTCCCACAATGGGCTCACCGGCTGTGGAAACGACCATCGCGGTGACTGGGCTCCGCATCAACTCGAGCACGAGATGGGCGGGATGTTCGATGTCGCCCATGGGGCGGGCTTGGCCGCTATCTGGGGTAGCTGGGCACGCTTTGTCTACAAAGTGCGACCCGATCGCTTCGCCCGCTTCGGGGAGCGAGTGCTCGGCCTTACACGCCAAGGCGATGACCTTGCCGATGCCGAGGCAGCGATCGATGCCCTGTTGGCGTTCTTTACCGAGATCGGCATGCCTACGACCTTCAGCGAGCTTGGCATCCATCCTAGCTCCGAGCAGATCGAGGAGATGACGCTCAAGGCGACGTTCTTTGGCAAGCGCACCCTCGGCGACGTGATGGTGCTCGGACACGATGAGATCCGGGCTATCTTCACAGATGCATCTCAGCGCTGAGGGGCGTGCTGCCACAGGTGCAAGAGCAGCTGTTGTTCCAATGTTCGATGGGGGCCGGTACGGTCCCCATCTCGTCTGAGACGGGCAAGTCCGTTTCGGCGCAAAAAGGACCGATAGAGACGGATGGCGGCCAAATCCTCGTCATCGGCTCCCTCCAACAGCTGTCCTGATCGCAGGTTCAGCAACTCAAGAGCCTCGGTGCGGCTCACTGATGTGAGAGCTTTCTCCTCCATCAGAGCCTGAAGATTGGAGAGCTGCTCAAAGCTCAGTGAGAAGAGAAACTCATCCAAGGCCCATACCACCGCCTCATCACCGCCTTGCTCATCGAGAAAGGAGTGCCACGCCTCAGGCAGGCGGAAGGAGAGCTTGAGCAGCTCCACCGTCCCCAAGAGCGTGCCCAATGTCGGTACTAGGGTATGGCGCACATCCCACAGCTGCTGCAACAGCGGGGCGAAGGAGGTCGCCTCGGCGTTGCTACGCATCTCCCACATCACCACCAAGTCCCGGGTAGCACGGCGGGTCCAACTCTCCTGGCCGTTTGAATCACTGATGATGGAGATGTAGAGGTCCTCGGCCATCAGTGAAAAGAGGATAGCGTGGTAGCAGTCGAGGATGTCTTGATACATGGTGATGAGCCACCCTTGTTGGGCGAGTTTGATCAAGAAGCCGAAGAGGTGCAGCTTGCTTACCGTAAACGAGCGACCCAATGACGCCTTCACCGGCAGATTCACCACCTCCTCGATGCCTTGGTTGGAGAGCTTGGCAGCGAGGGTGTCAAGGGTACGAGGGCTCGATGAGAAGCCCAGATCGGCAGTCAAGGACGAGGCGCGCCCGACGATTGCCGCCAAATCCTCGAGGTCACTGATGCGATTGTCGAGGATGTGGACAATATCGCGGTGTTCATCGACCAACAGTGCACGCCCCTGGGCTAGGGTGTCACGCTCGAACGTGGTAAAAGGGATGATGTGCTTCACCGATCAGGACCTCAGAGCTCTACGTATTGGTCAAACCATACGGTCTCGGCCCAAAAAAGTCCAGCCATCGCGCCACAAGGCGTAGCTGGACTCAGAAGCGACTCTACTCCATGAAGAGGTGGACGACCTCCTCACTGTCGCGGGCCTGCTCCAACAGGCGCCTGAAGATCTTGCTGGTGCAAGAGCGGGCGATGGAAGCGAGCAGCTCGACATGGGCCGATGCCTGCTTGCTTGGGGCGAGGACGAGAAAGAAGATCCGACTCGCTTCCCCATCGGGGGAGTCGAAGTCGATGGGCAGCCTGCTGATGCCCAGGACCATGGTGACCTGCTCGATGACATCGCTCTTGGCGTGAGGGATGGCGATCCCGTTGCCGATACCGGTTGAGCCAAGGCTCTCACGGGCAAGCACCGCGTCCAGGATCTGCTCACCTTGTTGTGGCGAATAGCCTCTGGCTTTGACCAAGGTATCGACCAATTCGACGATGACACCTCGCTTGTCACTGCTCAGAAGCGGCACCTTGACCAAATCTTTATCCAATACATCAAGTACGTTCATCCACAGCTCCTTACGCTTCAAACTCAAACCAGATATCGTCGTCGTCCCTGACTACCAGCACCGGACAGGGGGCGGTGCGCATCATCCGATCGGTCTCGCTGGCAAGCTCCTCACGTCGACTGCGGATATCGGTGATGCCCCCGAGGACCAAGAGGTCCGCCTCCTTGCTCTTGAGCAGCTCCTTGACCACCACGTGCACCGTTCCCTCCGCCTTGACCGTCTCGATCTCCAGTCCCTTCTCCTCCGCCAGGCGCCGGGCGTGGTTGAGATAGCGGTCGGCGTCTTGGGCCAGGTCACGAAGGTACTCATCACGCTCGACGGCGACGAAGATGCCCGCCTTGACCAGCTCACTGAGGGCGCGGGTATTGATGACATAGACCGCGGTGAGGGACGAATCGTGTTCCTTGGCCAACTTGATCGCATACATGATGGCGGTCATTGAGCTCTCCGACCCATCGATATATACAACAATCTGCTTAAATGGAACTGCCATGCAAGCCCTCCTTATGCACTCTATCATTACTCTGTAGAGATTTCAAAGCCCTGCTCTCCTCTTCGGCCCGACTCATCCGGTCCTTGACTACCTTCAAGAGGATGAAGTTCTCCCGCTCCTGCTCCTCGATGCGGCTACGCATCCACGCCATCGTCTCCTTGTTGTCGGGGATGACGATCTTCTCAAGGGCGTTGACCTTGCGGATCGTCTTCTTCACCTCCCGTGCAAGGCGCATGATCGATACCTTCAGCTCGGCAAGCCTGCCCATGAGCTGCAACGTGAGGCGAAAGCGTTCGATGGAGAGTTCTGCCAGAATCGAGGTATCTTCGGAGCTGAAATAGGGGCTGTTGTCAGTGAAGGTCGTATCGACACGGGGCACCGAGACGCCCATGACCCGCCTCGAGCCGAGATTGATCGAGTAGTCGATGTTCACTGCTCCAGCCAGGTTCCCTACCCTGAGGCGTCCCATCTGCATGATGGCGTCGCTGAGGGAGCTCTGGGCCTCGCTGAGGGCCTTTACGACCCGACTCTCATAGTCGACGGCCTGATCGACGAGGGTGAGCAGCTCGCCGACAAGGATCGAGCGCTTTTGGTCAAGCAGCTCGTGGCCCAGTTCGGCGAACTTCAGGTCATCGGCTAGTTTGAGCATGTTGCTCCTCGTCGGTGCCAAGTTGGTCTTCACTGCCGCTCCTTACTTGCCGTAGTGTTCGGCAATCTCCTCGTCGGTGAGGCGCTGTAACTCCTCAGCCGGTAGCTTGGAGAGGGCCTGCCAAGCAAGGTCGAGGGTCTGGTCGATGGATCGGTCCTCGTCAAAGCGCTGTTTGACGAAGCGACTCTCAAAGAAGGCGCCAAACTCCAAGTACTGTTGATCGAGTGCGGTCAACTCCTCTTCACCGATGACGCTGGCAAGGTTCTGTACATCCTTGACGTGGCTGTAGGAGGCGAAGAGCTGGTTGGCCAGGTGTGGATGGTCGCTTCTGGTCATGCCCTCTCCGATACCGTCCTTCATCAGGCGCGACAGCGAAGGTAGGCAGTTGATCGGCGGGTAGATGCCACGGGCCTGCATCGAGCGGTCAAAGACGATCTGGCCTTCGGTGATATAGCCGGTGAGGTCAGGTACCGGGTGGCTGATATCGTCGTTGGGCATCGTCAGGATCGGCAGCTGCGTGATCGATCCGGCCCTGCCGCTGATCTTGCCCGATCGCTCGTAGATTTCGGCGAGGTTGGAGTAGAGGTAGCCAGGATAGCCTTTGCGCGATGGAATTTCGCCGCGCATCGTGGCGATCTCACGCAGCGACTCACAGTAGTTGGTCATGTCGGTCATGATGACCAGCACGTGCTTGCCTTTGTCGAAGGCGAGGTGCTCGGCCAGGGTGAGCGCTGTCTTGGGTGTGATGGTCCGCTCGATGGAAGGGTCATCGGCCAGCGAAAGGAAGAGGGCGACGTTGTCCAGGACTCCGGTCTCCTCGAAGCTGTCGATGAAGAAGCGCGCCACGTCGTACTTGACGCCCATGGCAGCGAAGACGATGCAGAACTCGCTCTCACTTCCCAATACCTTGGCCTGACGGGCGATCTGGGCGGCGAGGTGGTTGTGGTCCAAGCCGTTGCCACTGAAGATCGGCAGCTTCTGGCCCTGGATCAGGGTGGTCATCCCATCGATGACGCTGATGCCGGTCTGGATGAAGTCACGAGGGTATTCGCGGGCGGTGGGGTTCATCGGCTCGCCGTTGACGTCGCGTTCGACGCTGGAAGCGATCGCCGACGATCCATCCCGATTTTGACCGAGCCCGTTCATCACGCGCCCGAGCATCTCCTCGCTCACTGCCAACGACAGGGGTTCACCCATGAAACGCATCCGGGTGTTGGGCATCGAAAGACCATCGGTGCCCTCGAAGACCTGGACAACGACGACTTCGTCGCTGGTGTCCAACACCTGCCCAAAGCGCGTTGAGCCGTCAGATGCCACGACCTCGACCAGCTCTCCATATCCGATGGCGTGGGTATTGCGCATATAGACAAGTGGACCATCGATCCGGCTCGCGCCGCGATACTCGCGCCCGGCAAGCAGGCGCCGATCGGTCTGGGCAAGGATCGTGTGTGCCTTAGTGTTCATAGATTCCTCCGATCTGGTCGATGGAGC
Source organism: Spirochaetales bacterium Spiro_03 (assembly GCA_001603105.1). Classification (GTDB taxonomy): domain Bacteria; phylum Spirochaetota; class Spirochaetia; order Sphaerochaetales; family Sphaerochaetaceae; genus Sphaerochaeta. Next base: position 13,525 of record LVBE01000015.1, on the reverse strand, counting down.
GCTCAAGGCGCAGTTGGATGCGGTCGATCTGCTCAAGCTCATCATTGGGGACCGACAGGCGCATGCGTGCCATCTCCTGTACCGCCTTCAGGCGCCGAATCTTGACCATCGGCACTCCCTTGGCGATCGCCTCGCTGCCCCGCTCCCAGTAGGAGAGGATCACGTTGAGCATCTTCACTTGCTTTTCGGGCGGGCAATAGCGGTCCACCTCATCGAAGGCGTTTTGCTGCAAGAATGCTGTCTTGAACAAGGAGCAGACCTCAAGGATGAAGTTCTGGGTGTCGGGCAGGGCATCGGGGCCGACAAGCTTGACGATCTGCTGTAGGCGCACCTCCCGCTGCAAGAGATCCATGATCTTCTCTCGGCTCTGTTGCCAGGAGCCTTCACTGTGCTCCTGCCACCAGTGCTCAACGTCGACGAGGTACTCACTATAGGAGTCAAGCCAGCTGATAGCCGGGTAGTGGCGGGCGCTGGCCAACTGGCGGTCCAAGCCCCAGAAACAGCGCACGNNCCCCAAGGATCCGTTGAGATTTTCCATGTACCCTGCCCGCTCATAGAACTGGGCGATGCGGGTCGGCAGGTAGGCCGGAAAGCCCTCCTCCGCTGGCATCTCCTCCATACGTCCGCTGAGCTCACGCAGCGCTTCGGCCCAGCGGCTGGTGGAGTCTGCCATGATGGCGACGTGATAGCCCTGGTCGCGATAGTACTCAGCCATCGTGATGCCGGTGTAGATCGACGCCTCACGGGCGCTGACAGGCATATTGGAGGTATTGGCGATGAGGATGGTTCGCTCCATCAGAGAGTGGCCGGTACGCGGGTCGATGAGCTGGGGAAACTCTCGCAGTACGTCGGTCATCTCGTTACCGCGTTCTCCACAGCCGATGTAGACGATCAGGTCGGCGTCACACCACTGGGCGATCGAGTGCTGGGTCATCGTTTTGCCGGTACCAAAGCCTCCAGGTATTGCCACCGTTCCGCCCTTGGCGATGGGAAAGAGGGTGTCGATGACCCTGAGGCCGGTGATCAACGGCTGGGCGAGCGGACGGCGGTCGGCCACCGGACGCCCCACCCTGATCGGCCAACGCTGCATCATCGAGACCTCGACTTGCTTGCCGCTCGGCAGCGCGATCGTCGCCATAGTCTGTTCGACGGTGTATCCACCCTCGCTCGCAATGGAGGCGATCACGCCCTCCTTGACATGTACCGGGACCATGATGCGGTGCTCGATCATGTTCGTCTCTTGGACGGTGCCGAGGATTACTCCGGCCTTGACGCTATCGCCGACGGACAAGCGTGGGGTGAAGTGCCAGAGCTTGGAGTGGTCGATGGCGTCAAAGGAGAGGCCGCGGGCGATGAAGGCGCCGCTGGCCTCCATCAGATGCTCCAGCGGGCGCTGGATCCCATCGTAGATGGTGCCGATGAGGCCCGGGCCGAGTTCAACCGATAGGCTCATGCCGGTGCCGTAGACGTTATCACCGGGCTTGAGTGCGGTTGCATCCTCATAGACCTGGACGGTGGCGAGCCCATCGTAGAGCTTGACGACCTCTCCGACGAGGCGCCCCTCACCGATCTTGACCATCTCCATCATCATGGCATCCTTGATGTCCTTGATGATGAGCACCGGTCCATTCACCCGTTTGACTCGTCCGATAATTCTCTCTTTCATGCGTGTTCCTGAATCAATGTCCTGATGATTCGGTCGAATCGGCGCAGGCGGATCTCGACCTGATTGTTAAATGACACCGTCTCATCCATCGAGGAGACGACCACCCCCAGTCCTGTCAGCGGCTTGGGGTCGAGGTGGAGGGTGACCTCACCCCCGGTAGCCGCCTTGATGAGGGCAGCTGCTGATTTGAGGTGCTCTTCGGTGACCGCTGCCTTGCGGCTTGAGGCGACCTTTGCTTCACGGAGGTCGAGACCCAACGTAGCCTCGGCGATCCACTGTGGAAGGTGTGCCAAGACGCGTTTGGCGTCAATGAGTTCGACCACACGGTCCATGACCGCCTGGTAGCGGGCATCGACCTCAGTGAGGATGGCCTTACGCCGTGCGCTGGCCTTGTTGGTTTCCAGGCGCAGGGCGATGAGCTTCAGCTTCTGCTCAAGCTCACGCGCAAGGAGGGCGTTCTGCGCCTCGATCCGACTCTGGGCCTCGGCAAGAATCGCCTTGGCCGAAGCCTGGGCTTCCTCGATGTTCTTCTGAGCTCTCTTATCGGCCTGCTCAATGATGCCATCGAGCAGACGGTTGTCACTGGTTGCCATAAGCCCCTCCTACAGGGAGACCCCGATCGCCTGGTTGACCAGCGTCCGCAAATCCGGTGGCCCGTCCTTTGAGTGGGCGCTGGGAATCTCAACGACAAGCGGGAACGACTCACTGAAGAGGTACCGGTCCACCAGGCCCCTGATGAGAGCGGCAACATCGGCGGTAATGATGATGATGCCGTGCTCCGGGTCCTCTAGAGCTTTGTTCCACGCCTGCATAGCTTGTTCACTGGTTGTCGCCTGCAGGCCGTAGACACCGACTAGGGAGAAACCCAGCACGGTATCTTCGTCGCCGATGACACAGTATTTCATTGGTTATGCCTTTGCCAGGATCATGAGACTGGTGATGAATCCGAAGACTACCAATCCCTCTGCAAGGGCGATGAAGATCAATGCCTGGCTGGCGATCTCCGGCCGCTCGCTGATGGCTCCCATCGCGGCGCTGCCGACCTTGCCGATGGCCATGCCCGCTGCAAGGGCACCGACGGCAAAAGCCAGAGCTGCACTGACGCACACCAGGGCGAGATTGTAGTCTACCCCGCCGCGGACTGCCTCAGTGGTTGCTGCATAGGCCGGGGGAGCAAAGACAAAGGCGGATGCAAACAACACAAGTGCCATTGCAACGAGAGTCATCGATACTCTTCTTCTGAACTCGATGTTGGTCATAGTCGACCCTCCTAAAAAAAATTCATGAACGTGTACGGCTTGAGGTTGTAAGACCTACTGGTGAGTAGGCCACCCCCTTGCCGGTGAAGTACCTGCTGAAGAACTCGTAGTAGTTGAGCCTCAGTGATTGGATACCACTGCTCAGCCCCTCCAGTACGATGACCAAAAGGTTTCCAAGGATGAAGATCACCACCCCGCCAAATCCGTCGACCAGACCCGATAGCTGGCGAAATGACTCCATCAACGAGGCGTGGGCGATCCCGAGGCCCGCAACCCGCATGAACGAGAGGGTGTTGGAGAGGTAGCCGGTGAAGATCTCCAATACGTCGACGAGCCACTCCATCACCCCATCCATGAGCAACGCGCCGATCGCGGGTTTTTCCCCGCTCTCCTTCGCTTCGATGAACGCGTGTATGAAGGGGCGGAGGAACAGGCCTACCAGGCAGACAATCACCGTCGGGGCGATCCAACTCTGGGACGGGAAGGTGTGGTAGCCACTTTTGACAAAGCCAAAGCCCATGTAGAGGCCGACGGCGAAGAGCACGCCACCGACGATACCATTCTTATCCAACAAGAGCGTCAGCCAGTCGCGCTTACGGCCAAGGTTTACCCAGTTGATGAGCAGGCCGGCATAGATGATGATAATGCCGAACTTGATCGTCAGGCCCAAGATCCCATAGACATCGCTGATCAGCGAGGAGGCAGGGGCGTGACCGGCAACCACCGCCTCAAAGGGGAACCAGAGGGCGGGGAAGAGCTCCAAGCCGAAGGTAGAGCCAAAGAGGACGCCAAAGACCATCGACGAAAGACCCAGATAGACCAAAAGGTTGGCTACATTGCGCGTAATCATCCCATCAGGCTTCAGGGGATTTTTCTTATAGGAGCGAGAAAATAGGAGGCCGGCCAGGACCAGCACGAGCCCTTGGCCGAGGTCACCGAACATCAGGCCAAACATCGTCAGGTACGCGATCATGACGAAGATGGTCGGGTTGACGGTCCCATACTCGGGGGTGGCGTAGTTATTGACCATGTTCTGGAAGGGCTTGAGCGCCTTGGGACTGGCGATGGCAACCGGCACTTCGGCGCGGTTGACCTCACCCGCTTCGGTCCACTCGATGACACACTGCCCGCCGCTCGCCTCCATGATGGCGGCGCGCACGGCCTCCGCCTGGTCAGCGGGCACCCAGCCGGAGAAGAGGGTCGTGTTATGGGTGTAGGAGAAGTATCCCTTGATCTGATCGCTGAGCTCATTGAGCCGGAGGTTGCCCCAGATGGCAAAGAGCGTATCACGCTCCTTAGCGATGATGGCGTCGGCTGCCCGCTCGCTCTCCACCCTCCCCTCAAGCGCCTTCTGTCGCTCACGCTCCAGGCGGGTACGGATGATGCCCACCGCCTGCTGCTGCAAGGCCGGGTCACTGGACTCGGTCCAGCCAAACTTCTCCAACAGTGGGTCGACCTGACCAATATCGCGGCGCAAGGTGAGGCTGATGAGCTTGCCGCTCTCTCCAAGCGGTTCCAACAGTCCTCCGTAGGATGCGATCTTCGAGGCAAGGTCACTTTGGCTCTTGCCCTCGATGGTGCCGACGCGCAAATCAAGGTACTCGCCCTTCTCCTCGTCGATATACCGGCGGATCTCCTCGATGCCCATCAGGATCTGGTTGTTCTGCTTTTGTGCCTCCTTGATGGAGAGCAAGCTGGCCGTCAGGGTATCGAGGGTTGTGCGGTAGCTTTCCATGTCGGGCTTCTCAAGCCGTCGCACATCGAGGTTCTCCGCTGACGGGAGGGGCAGATGCCCTTGTCTGAGCAACGCTTCTACGCGCAGGCGCAAATCCTCCAACATCGTACGGCTGATGGCGCTGGGGCGACTGGAGAGCTTCTCCATCTGGGCGGGGTCGAGGCGGTTGAGGTGGACAAAGTCCATGACCCCAAGCTGTAGCAGGGCCTTGACGACACTGTCGCTCGTCTCTTCGAGCACCACGGCGGTCAAGAGCCGCATCGGTCTGGTAAACAAGTTCATCCAATAACCCCCCTGATGTATTCTTCACTATATCCGTAGTACTTGCCATTGATCGTCGCCTTGATGGTAGCGGTCTCCTCTTTGAAGAGGAAGAAGTACGCAAGCACCAAGCCAACGGTAAAGGGATCGCCGCCAAGGATCTTCTGATAGAGCTCTCGGCGCCGTTGGCCCAGATACTCCTCGATCTTCATGTTCTCCAATACCCCAGGCTCATCGCTGTGGACACTGCCACGCTGACCGTTGACCTTCAGTGACTCCAGGCCACGGTAGAAGTGGTTGATCAGAGCAGGCCCGTCGCGGTCGGCAGGCTCTTGGGCGAGGAACGCAGCGCTCTCCTTGGAGGCGGCTACCTTCCCCCATGGCAAGAGCAGGGCTGCGATCGCCTTTCCTTCCATCTGGTAGTACCGCCCATAGCGGACCAGCGTGGCGAGGTTGCGCAGATCGATCTCCACGAGAAAGATCGAGCGGGCAACCTCACGGTCACGCGCCGAGAGGGTATCGATGATGGTGATCAAAGTCAGGTACCATGAGCGGTCCAGCTCGCTTTCCAGAGCAAAGAGCCCATCGCTTTCAATCTCTTGGGCAGTGACGGCGGCGGCGACCTCACCGTAGGGGGTCGACGACAACAGGGCGACCACCTCCTCCCATCGAGTGGCATTGATCAAGGCAGTCCAGTTGATGGGGTTGAGAATCCGTTCCTTGAAGAGGTACTCGCTCCGATAGCGGATAGGGCGGCGACGTATGATGGAGCTGTACCACAGGCGGATGGTATTCTTCAGGTTATCGAGTTCGATCTTCGCCAGTAAGTGGTTGACAAGCGCAACGCTCTTGCCTTCAAGGTACTTGGTCACCAGGCGATGCATTTCGATCTCGGTGTGCAGGAGCACCAGCTCCATCTGCTGCAGGTCACCGGTATGGTCAAATACCTCTGCGACCGGGCGGTAGGGGCTGTCACGCAACTGAGCGACCGCATCGACGAGGGTCGGGGCTTTCAAGAGGTTCTCCACCAAGCGGTCTTGGCGCATCTTGCCGATACGCGCCCTAAGCTTGGCGTTTATGAAGCCATAGACGTCGACGGGGTCTTTGCTGCTCACTGTGCGCTGTCCCTATCGAAGTCAGTGAGCAAGACCGTATCCACGATGAGATTGGCTACCTTGTCCACGACAGCGGGCGCCAGATGGGATCCGGTATCGAAGCTCGCCTCATACTCAGCAAGCTCTGCATCTGCATCCGCTTGCGCCTGGGCAATGACGGTGTTCTGCCGTTCGCGCTCGGCTTTCAACGAGGAGCGCACCATCTCATTAGCTGTCGCTTGTGCATCGGTAACAATGTCCCGAGCGTTGCGTTCGCTGTCTCTAATGATTTTTTGTGCACGATCCTCAACACTCAATACTTTGTTGATAATCTCGGTTTGCACTCTTTTACTTCCTTGCACACAATAGGTACCGTACACCCATATACTCTTCCTTTTGTTGACAAGTGTCAAGGAGAGTTAGGGGGCTGCGGTCACCACCTGCGTGCTCGGAGAGGCATCTTCCTCAGAGCCTACCAGCGCATCGAAGAGCGCTGCATCAAAGGCAAAATCATCGGCGGTGACAAAGCCATCGTCGAACTGCTCGAAGTTGAAGGCACTCTCGTCAAAGGGCGGGAAGATGATGGTCCAGAACTTCTCTTCGGTGATGCGGTCAACGATATCGAGGCTGACTTCAGCATCGTAGCCGGTAGCCAGTACGGTACCGAAGATATCCTCTTCCTCCTCCACCACTGCCCCGCTGAGGGCATCGTGGACGACGATGCGATCAGCCATCTGTGGGTCAGAGACCCAGAACTCCTCCAAGAGCAGGACCCGGTCAAGACCCACCTTTTGCCCATCGACCTTCGGGACGGTGAATTCAACGGCATACCAGAGATCTTCGACTTGCAGGTCGAAGAGGTAGGTCCCGCTCTTCACTTCACTGAGAATGTAGCGGCCATCCTGGTCAGTGAAGAGGTAGAGCGAATCATCACGTACCAGCTCCTTGTCTCCCTGTTCATTTTGCGTTACCTGGTACACCGGCGATGAGTACTGGATATAGGGGGACCGGTCAGCATGCAGCAGCACACCACTGACGGTGAAGGAGGGCTCGACGACCAGCTTGGCGACAAAGGATTGGCGGCTACGCGGAGTGACTTCAAAGACGAAGGAGTGGCCTGTTGAATAGTCGGTGGCACCGCTGGAGAAGACGACGACGCTGTTCTTCACGTTTGGCGAGATCGAGTTGTAGAGGGCGCTTCCCAGCGGCCGGCTCAGATACGAGGGAGCACTGTCGAGGCTGCGGGCTACCGAGATGTCACTGCGCCTGAGTTCTCCTTTTGGTTTTACGAGCAGGAAGCTGTCGTTGACGGCCCTACCGACACCAAAGGCACCGCCGGCAAAGGCCAAGGAGGTGTTCGCCGTGAAGGTCGTAGTCATCATGCCGGTGGTACCGGAGAGCTGCTGGCGCAAGCTGAAAGAGGAGAGATTTCCGCTATGGCTCCAGTAGCCGCTGATGGTGTTGTTCTTCAGGTCATTGAAACGCAGGCCACTGAGGGAGAAGTTGACGCTGTCGTTGGAGGACGGGCGCCAGCTCACACCCATCGAGCTGGTGGCGCTCGTCTTCACGTTTGGATTGCCGATATTCTGGATCGAGGTGGAGGTATTGGCATTGAGTTTGGAGCTGAAGGAGTACGAGCCACTGATCTGGGCGCTGACCACCGGCTTGAGTGGATTACTGGCCGCGCCATTGGCAGTAATCGATCCACTGATGGAGAAGCCTTTGAAGGGGGAGAAGCCGGTAGCAAAGCTCGTCGACCAGGATGGGTAGCTATCCGACGTGTCGTAGCCAACGTTCGTTGAGAGGGTATATCGGATTTTCTCGGTGATGCTGCCTGAGTAGGAGAGCGAGAGCGTGGAGTTGGACTTATACGGATCTCCGCTCTTCAGCGCCGGGATGGAGTGGGAGATATTGGTGCTGAGGTTGGCCAGAGGCGATCCTGGCTTACCTGCGAATCGGTGGCCAAAGGAGGCGTTCAGCGACGGGGTCGCGAGCGCCTCATCTAGACCGACGCTAAGCTGCAGCTGACTGGTCCCCACCATGGTAGCAACCACACCATTGAGAGTCCCGCTGAAGAGGCCTGGGCTGAAGGCAAGATCAACGGACAGCGTGAAGGTGTCGGTAAGACCGACCTGCTGGCTATACGTCGCCGTGAACGTCTCAGGGTAGTATGATAGGTACTGCCCACCGAGCCATGGGATGCTGAAGGCTCCCTTAGCCACGGTGTCTTTGACCCGCGGAATGGAGAAGCCAAGGCTATAGAGCGTATCACCCTTACCCAAAAGGCGATAGTCGTAGCCCATGTCGACATACTCGGTATGCACCTCACCGCTGTCGGTGACGACGCGGATGAGGATCTGGTTGGCGCCTTGGGTGAAGACAAAGTCACGAAGGCGGTAGGTGCCGGGCTGGAAGCGGCGGTTGAAGACCTCCTGCCCATTGATCTCGATGACCACCGTCGACGGCTCGACGATGGTGATGCGGTGCTCAAACTGGTTGCCCTTGGCAGTGCTGGTGCCGTAGCCGTAACTCTTCTCCAGGGTAAAGCCGATGTTCGTCGCCCCAGGTTCGCTCTTGAGGCTACTGCCGACGTTTCCAAAGGAGAGGCGGTGGCTCGACTCAACAAAGTCGTAGAAACCGTTCCATGAGCCGAAGTTGAAGAGTTTGGTCGAACTCGCTTTGCCACTGATATCTGGGGTGATGGTGAAGTAGAAGTTCAACCCAACCCCAAAGATCGATGCACGGTTGGAGACCGACAGCGACAGCATGCGGTTGTTGATCAACGAGAAGTCCTGAGGGTAGTCGACCATCCCATAGAGGCTCAATGAGCTGGCTAGTGCAAACGCAGCAGGCTTGAGCGTGATGGCCCCACTCATGCCATATTGTTGGCGACGGTTGATGGAGCTGGTGGTGATGCTCACCATCCGCTCAGGCATGTCTTCGAGGTTGAAGGTAAGGTAGACAGCAAACGCACTGGCGTCGTATGAGGCTTCGACTCCCCGAGCGACGAGCTCCTCTAGGGAGATGTAGGCTAACTTGTCACCAAAGATTCGCTGCTGGGCAGCGACCGTGATGTGGGGCTTGACGTAGTAAGAGAGCTCCTCGCTCTTGATGAGACGCGCCTCACCATCGAATTCGACCTCAACATCCCCTACCCGCTCATCATTGACAAAGAGGTTGAGGAAGTAGAATCCGTCATCGTAGGCGACGGTGCTACCTTCACCGACGACAAAGAAGTCAGCCCAGAAGTCGTCATCGCCATCGACCACATCAAAGGGCTCGGCCCAGAAGATATTGTACTCCTCCTCACTGATGACCATCGGTTCGAAGAGGAACGGAATCGGTGGGATCAGCGGCAGCGGAGGGACAGGTTCTTCAATGATCGCCTCCTCTTCGATGACCGGAGGCGGCTCTTCGACGACCACCTCTTCTTCGATGACCGGAGGCGGCTCTTCAACAACCGCCTCCTCTACGATGGCCTGGGGCGACTCTTCGACCAGAGGTGGCAACACTTCAACGACGGCTGGCTCCTGGACTTCCACCACAATTGGCTCTTCGACGATCGGCTCGACCACCATTTCAACGACGGGAGCCGGCGAAAGAGGTACCTCTTCCTCGATTACAACGACAGGCGGCGCCTCAACCACCTCAATGACAGGTGGCTCTTCAGTAGGCATGACAGGAGCTTCGACCGGTTCGCTTGGCAGAGGAGCAACATGGACAATCTGTGGTTCCTCGATAATTTGCGTAGGTTGTAGAGTGACACATGACCGAGAGAGCAGAATAAGAGTGGTGACTGCGAACACAACGAAGATAGTCAACAAGATCACATGTGACATATCTTTGCGTTTCATAGGACCAATCCCTTGGTAGACATAGCAGAGGATCCTCTGCTACTTGGTGTACTTCAGCGTAGCTTGATAGGTGACGCCGCTCTCCTGTGAAAGCGCCTCAGGCCAAGGGACCTTCTTGGTCACAGTTTTCTTGGCAAGAATATTCATCCCATCGATGCCAACTAGCGCTTCATTGCCTTGCAAGACCGCTACATTGCCCTTGCTGTCGCGAACCTCAAGGACCGCTGAAATCAGCAGCTGGTGGACCGTGCCAAGGTTGGCTAGCGTCACCGCCAGAGCTGGGGTCCCATCGTCGCTGGTTGTTGCGGCCACAGAGCGGACCGCTACGTTCTCAACTACCCGTGAGGGCAGCACGTACAGGCTGGTGGTATAGATGTAGAGGAAGTTGAACATCCCCTTGTCAGTGCTGGCCTTTCCCTGAGAGTAGGGAATCTGCTCAGCTTTCAGGCGGAAGCTGAGTTCATTGGTAACCGTCCTGGGGCCGCGATACTGGACACGGACAACCCAGCTTGACTGCGGGGGAACCACGAGCTTGTTGGGGACGATGGAGAAGTAGGCATCAGCTGGGGTGTTGAGTTCGTTACCCTGGGCATCCTGGTCACGCACCAACGCCGAGATTGAGATAGCGATGGAATCATTGCTGTCATTGACGATCGTGTACGTCTTTGTACTCTCAGCGCCACTGGGTTGAAACGATTGTTCCAATGGAGAAAATTGGTAGGCATAGACCGAGGAGAGCAAGACTGCTGCCACCAGCAACGTCATGATCACTCTCTTGAAGGCTCGCATCGTCATGTGGTTCATATTCATCTCTCTTATTCAACAAGGACAACTGTTTGTGATAGTGTAGTCCATCGGAATAGATTCATCAAGACTGAAATCCATAGCATACACGAGTAATATGATATAGGTATGTCATCGCTGTGTCATCTGTCGGAGCGCAAGCGTCGCGGCTCCTTCGATGACTGGCCGATACAGACTGACAATCTCATCAATGTCACCGCCAAGGCCCTCATCAACCCAATCCAACAGGATTCCTACCAAACCGTGCTTGTAGAAATTCACCAGTGCCCGGACATTGGTCTCAGAAGCTCCGACAACGACGGCCTGTCGCGTGAGCGAGAGGTGCAGCAACTTGGCAAGTTCACGGGTGAGGTAGCGACCAAAGATATCGCGCCCGAGACTGTTGTAGATATTGATCGCCATTGTTCGATTCTCAACGAGGTAGGTGCACATTTTCCTGATTGCTGCCTCAACGTCATTTTGGTTGTGGTAGTCAGGAAAACGCCGGGAGAACTCGTTGCCCTCCTCAACGAAGAGCCAATCGAGCAAATCATAGATATCACGGAAGTGGTAGTAGAAGGTTTGCCGATTGACGCCACAACGGGCGACAATCTCCTTGACGGTAATCTTATCCAAGGTTTTCTCACCCATCAGCGCCTTCAAGCTCTTGGCTAGCAAATGTTTTGTCGACTGTGCCATGTGCTCCTCTTTATTATCTATACTGTAGGCTCAAATTGCAGGTGAGACAACACCTATAGTACAGAATAATCCAAACCATGGCTACCTGATTACGGCTATCGGGTGAACGATAGGCAAACTTAGGCATACATCCAAAAATTGAGATTGCCGGACACTGAAGGGGTTGCTGTATCAATTGATGTATTCTATAATATTATAGAATACATAAATCGGAGGCATCCCATGGCAAAAATCCCTGAGTGGGCCAAGCGGTGGAACAGAAAAGGGTGCACGATACAGGCGCAGCCCGACGGCCTGTATCTGTACGCCGTCAAGTCGAGGAGAGTGAAAGGAATCAAGTACCCGGTGGTCGACAGGACCTACGTGGGGGTCGTCACCGCCGAAGGGGTGGTGGCGAAGGTCGATGTGAATATCGACAAAGGGGACATTGCCGTCCATGAGGCCGGCTTTACCGACGCCGTGCTGACGGCGGCGCGTCCCGAGGAGCTGGCCCCCTCCCTGGAGCAGGGGCGGCGCGAGGAGCTGGTGAAGGCGATCATCCTGAGAAACTCACCAAGGAGCTATCTCTGGGGGGAGTGCGCCCCCTTGCGCGGTGCGTTCACCGAGCAACAGCTCGGCATGTATGAGCGGCGGCTGTGGCACCGGCTGGGCGTGAGGCCCGAGGAGATGGAATGTCTCTTTGACGTGCACCTGCTCGTCTTCGCCAACGGGCTGCGGGTGAGGAGTCGGATGGATGACGAGCAGATTGCCCTCTACGAGAGGATTGGAGCGAGGTTGCCATGGGACGCAAAGGAACGGATATCATCAGACGGGCACGCGTGGCGGGTAAAAGCCTGATGCAGTTCATGGGGGATGTGGAGGACCCGAGGCAGCGGGGGAAGGTCAAGTACCCCCTCTGCGACATCCTCACCCTCTTGCTCCTTGGGCTGATGTATGGCAAGACCAGCTGCACGGCCATAGCGTACAAGCTGAGATTGAAGCGCAAGTACATCAAGCGGGTGCTCGGCATCGCCGGGATACCGTCGCACGACACCTTCAGTGAGGTGCTGCGCAGACTGGACTATGAGGAGCTGCTCTTCGTCTTTCTCCAATGGATCGCCCAATTGCTGTCGGCCGACCCGCTAGAGGAGGCGCAGGTGATGGTGGACGGCAAGGCCATCCGGGCATCGGCGGTCAGGGAGGGGCTGTCCACCTACATCCCCTACGTGCTCAATGCGATCCTCAACTTCAAGGGCATGCACCTGTTCATCGGCATGCTGCCCATTGGGCAGAAGAGCAACGAGATCCCATATGTGGTCCCGTTGATGGAGCTATTGGAGATGCGGGGCAAGACCTTCTCGGCCGACGCCATCGCCTGCCAGACCAAGATCCTGCGCCGGGTCGGCCAACTTGGCGGCCACTACGTGATCCCGATGAAGGAGAACCAGGAGGGTGCGCTGCAGGAGCTCTCCTATCACCTGCGGGCGTGCATCGAGGACGGCGGCTGCTCCCACCACGGGCCCGACTGGGATATCGGCCACGGCAGGATCGAGTCCCGCGAGTGCTGGGCCGCACCTGTCAGCTACGATGAATTGGCCGCCATGGAATTCACCGACGACTGGCGGGCGATCCGCACCGTGGCCAAGGTGCATCGCAGGACCACGGACAAGTTGACGGGGGAAGTGAGCGAACAGACGGTACACTATATCTCCAGCCACAGCCTCGATGCCCGGTCATTGGCTTCCTATGTGCGAAATTATTGGAATGTTGAATGTTGTCACTGGGTATTAGACTCAAGGTATCGGGAGGATTGGTCGACCTCAAGAAGAGGCAATGCGCTTGAGAACTTCGCTCTGCTCAGGCGCATCGCCTTCAATCTGGACCAGATAGAGCAGAAGAGCGTCACCGAAAAGATCCTTGATTTCGGGGAGTACTTCTCGGAGAAGGGCCACCGGACCCTGAAGTTGCTTACCCAAGCCTTCGCAATCCTCTGACTCCGCCACCATGATAGCATGGATTGCCCAGGCGTGGGGACTCTTTGTCCCTTCATGACGACAAAAATCCTACGGACAACCTGCAAAGTGTCCTAAGGCCACCAAATCCGGTAATTCCTTTTGTTCCACACCCATTTTGAGGCGATGTCACCTGTTTCACAACACCTCCTCCCCGTCAACCTCTATTTCATCCGATAGCCG
>LVBE01000151.1 GCA_001603105.1 Spirochaetales bacterium Spiro_03 | reverse complement strand
CACGGTGGCCGAGAGCGGGGCCAGGCAGGTGCTGGTCATCGGCGACAAGGGCTTCTACTCCAAGACCAACGTCTCGTTCCTGATGAGGCTGGGCCTCTCCTTCATCCTGCCGCTGCAGGACAACTCCAGGTACCTCAAGGGCCCGCTGGCCGGGGGAGCCGGGCGCGAGCGGTTCGATGGGGTGTTCATCTACCACGGCAGGCAGATCTGGCACAAGAAGGAGAGTTTGGGCGAGGAGGGCAACCATCTGTACATCTTCATGGACGAGGAGCGCAGGAGGAGGGAGGAGACGCGCTACCTGGAGAAGATGGAGGATGATTGGGAGGACATGGACATGGACGGCTTCTTCGCCGAGGGCAGGCGGGGGGTGTTCGCCTTCGTCAGCAACCTGGACGTGGAGCCCAGGCGCGTCTTCCTCGACTACAAGGGGCGCTGGGACATCGAGCAATGCTTCGACTACCTGAAGAACGTGGTGAGCGTCGGCGCCCCCTACCAGGACTCCAACGAAAAGCTGGAGGCCTGGGCCTTTCTCAACCATGTGAGCCTGCTCTATTTCTACGGCCTGGTGAAGGCCCTCAGGCAGAAGGGGCTCGACGGCGACCACTCCCCCCAGGACGTCATCGACATATGCCGCAACGTGGTGAAGGTCAACCTGGACAATGACCAAACATTCGTCTCTGAGACCACTCAGGATGTGCAGGATTTCTTGAAGGAGTTGGGCGTAGACCTATTACGTAAAAATTGAGAATTCAGTGATACAACACCCCTGAGGTTGTGCGCGGCATCAACGCCTTCACCCTCGGCGTTCGCTCGGTCAACCCCAAAGCGACGGTGACCGTAGTCTGGACCAATACGTGGTTTGACCCCTCCCTCGAGCGCCAGGGAGCAATCGCGCTACTCGACCAGGGCTGTGATGTCATCGCCCAGCACCAGGATACCACTGAGCCTGCGAAGGCCGCTGTCGAGCGTGGCAAGTACGCCATCGGCTACAACGCTGACTTCGGCAAGATCATCGGAGACAACCGGGTGCTCGTCTCTCCGATGTGGAACTGGCAGAACTACATGATCCCGACGATCCAGAGTGTCCTCGATGGGACGTGGAAGAGCCAGAGCTACTGGGGCGGTCTTGAGGATGATATGATCCACCTCTCACCGATCTCTCCGCTGGTAGGCGCCGATGTCGTCAAGGCAGTCGAAGCCAAGCAGAAAGAGATGCATGACAAGAAGTGGGATGTCTTCTGGGGCGAGATCCGGGACAACACCGGCGCCGTACGCCAGAAGGCAGGCGAGAAGATGAGCGATGAGGCGATGCTCACCATCGACTGGTTCGTCGAAGGGGTCATCGGTCGGGTGTACTAACAGATTGTATGATGAGGGGGCGCCATCGGCTGCCTCCTCATCTTGTTCCATTCTTCGGGCCGGTGGCCCATCACGCTGGTATGTATAGATGGCAGAGTTGAACACCGACGGTATCCCCGTCGTGCGTATGGTAGACATAACCAAAACCTTCCCCGGTGTCGTTGCGAACGACCATGTCTCACTGACCCTCCATAAGGGGGAGGTCCTTGCCCTGCTCGGTGAAAACGGGGCAGGCAAGTCCACATTGATGAATATGCTCATCGGCCTCTACCAGCCCGATAGCGGATCGATCTACATCAATGGCAAGCACTGCGAGATCCACTCACCCCAGGACTCAATGGCCCTGGGCATCGGCATGATCCACCAGGAGTTCATGCTCGTCGGCAACATGACGGTTGCCGAGAACATCGTCCTGGGGATGAAGGACCTGCCCTTCGTCCCTCCGATGGCTGAGATCAAGAAGAAGATTACAGCGCTGAGCAAGCGCTATGGCCTGCAGGTCTATCCCGACAAGATCATCCGGGACCTCTCGGTGGGAGAGCAGCAGCGGGTGGAGATCCTGAAGTTGCTCTACCGCGGTGCGGAGATCCTGATCCTTGATGAGCCGACGGCGGTGCTCACCCCCGGCGAATCACGTGACCTCAACCAGATCATCAAGCGAATGCTCGCTGAAGGCAAGAGCGCCATCTTTATCACCCACAAGATGGATGAGGTGATGGCATTCAGCCATACAGTCCATGTGCTGCGCCGCGGCAAGAGTGTAGCGGTAAAGCCGACGGGCGAGATTGCGGACGTCCAGGAGCTAGCCAACATGATGGTCGGTCGTGATGTGCTCTTCAGCCTGGAGCGCGGTCCATATAAGCCCGGCTGCCCGATGATCGAGGTACAGGACCTGGTGATGCTGCCCATCGGCGGCGGCAAGCCAATCCTCGACCACATCTCCTTCACTGTCCGTAGCGGCGAGATCTTCGGGATCGCGGGGGTTGCGGGCAACGGCCAACAACAGCTGACCGAAGCGTTGACGGGCCTGATGCACGTCGACGGGGGGAGCATCCACCTCGGCGGCAAGAACATGACCAACAAGAGCCCATTGTCCATCATCAAGGGAGGGGTGAGCCACATCCCCGCCGATCGGGGACGCATGGGTGTGGTCGGAGATATGAGCGTGGGCGAGAACCTGAGCATGAAGAAGTATCGCACCGAGGAGCTCAGCCACAATACCGTAATGAAGAAGGGACGGATCCGCCAATTCGCCGAGGACCTGATCCAACGCTTCACCATCAAGACGCCCAGTCAGGACACCTCGGTCAAGTTCCTCAGTGGCGGCAATATCCAAAAGACGATCCTCGCCCGGGAGATCGACTTCTGCCGCGGCATCCTCATCGCCGTCTACCCCTCCCGGGGCCTCGATGTCGGGGCGACGGAGGCGGTACGGCAGAACCTGATCAAGCAACGCGACCAGGGCTCGGCGGTCCTGTTGGTCAGCGAGGAGCTGGAGGAGCTGTTGATGGTCGCCGATAAGATCGCGGTGATGTTCGAGGGACGGATCATGGCTATCAAGGATGCCAACAAGACAACGACTGAAGAGCTCGGCATGCTGATGGCCGGCGTGGCGAAGGGGGGACGATGAGAGTACACCTGCAAAAACGCGACTACCGATCAAGGCGCATGACGATCTTGGTGCCGGTGCTCAGCCTCCTGCTCTCGTTCTTTCTTGGCGCCATCGTCCTGCTGCTCTCCAAAGCGGACCCGATCATCACCTACCGCTCAATGCTCAAGGGGGCCTTCGGCAGCACGACCAAAATCCAGTACACCATCGCCAAGGCGGTGCCGCTATTGCTCTGTGGCCTCGCCGTCGGTGTTGCCTTCCGCCTCAAGTTCTGGAACATCGGAGCCGAAGGACAGTATATCGCCGGCGTCATCGGCATCACGTGGGTCATGCAGTTTTGGACCTTTCTGCCTCTCTGGCTACTCTTGCCGGTAGGGATGGTCGTCGGAGTGCTCTTCGGGGCACTGTGGGCAGGGGTGCCTGGGGTATTGAAAGCCCAGTGGTCGGTTGACGAGACACTGACGACCTTGATGATGAACTACATCATCATCGGCTATGCCGAGTACCTGTACATCAACGCCTGGAAGGCTCCCCGGGGCAATATGGGCACCATCCTCTATCCAGAGGCGGCGTGGCTGCCACGGATCTGGGGACGGGTACACGCCGGCATCTACTTTGCCTTGGCCTTGGTGGTGGTGCTCTACTTCATCCTCTACAAGACCCGCTGGGGTTTTGAGCTGAACATGATCGGCAAGAACCGGCGCGCCGCCCAGTGCCAGGGGGTGAATATCAAGGCCAATATCATCCTCGGCATGCTGCTCAGTGGTGCCATCGCTGGCCTTGCCGGAGCTATCGACAGCGCTGCGGTTACCCACCAGCTGACCAAGGGCGTCAACTCCGGCTACGGTTTTACCGGCATCATCATCGCCTGGATGAGCGGGCTCAACCCCTTTGTCTCAGTCCTCGTCGCCCTGATCATGGCTGCCCTGGAGACGGGCAGCGACGCCCTGCAGATCATGAAGCTGCCCAGTGCCATGGGTGAGGTGATGCAGGGCTTGATCCTCATCCCCCTTTTGGCAGGCAGTGTCTTCATCGAGTACCGCCTGGTACACAGCAGCAAGCACACGGAGGGTCGCATATGAACGCCATCGATTTCACCACCCGCCTCTTGGCAGCCACCCTGGCGATGGGCACCAGCCTCACCTATGCAACCCTCGGTGAGGTCTACACTGAAAAGACCGGGGTGCTGAACCTCGGCATGGAAGGCACGATGCTGCTCGGAGCCCTCGCGGGCTTCGCCACCGCCTTCAAGACCGGGAACCTCCTCTTCGCCTTGGTCATGGCCATGGCGGTCGGAGCGATCCTCTCCTTGATCCACGCCTTTTTGTGTGTGACGATGCGGGCCAACCAGGTCGTCAGCGGTCTGGCTATCACGATGTTTGGCTCAGGGTTGGCCAACTTTCTTGGCCAACGCCTAGGCCCTGCCTCCAACCGCTTCAACCTCACCGGGATGAACCTGTCAAGAAAGTTCTCCAACATCGCCATCCCCTACCTCTCCGACATCCCCATCATCGGAGCCCTCTTCGATGTCTCGATCCTCACCTACGGTCTCTATCTCCTTGTCCCCTTTGCGTGGTTCTTCCTCTACAAGACCCGTCATGGGATGGTCATCCGAGCCGTTGGGGAGAACCCGCGAACCGCCGCGGCGATGGGAATCTCGGTCAGCCGGGTACGCTACCTCTACACCCTCATCGGCGGCATGTTCGCCGGCCTTGGTGGGGCGTGCCTCTCCCTCTCCTTCATTCCTAGCTGGAATGATGGGATGACCGGCGGCAAGGGGTGGATCGTCATCGCCTTGGTGATCTTCTCGGCGTGGAACCCAGCACGGGTGGTCATCGGGACCCTCGTCTTCGGCGGGATCACGAGCCTGCAGTTCTCCATCCAGGCCGCTGGCTTCAAACTGATGATCCCGGCGCAGTTCCTCGGCTTCTCTCCCTACCTGATCACCCTCCTCGTTCTCACCGTCATGACGATCATCGCCCAAAAGAAGCGTGGATCTTTTGCCTCACCATCGGCCCTCGGCGTAGCGTTTGCCATCGACGACAAGTAGGTTTTACGCTACGATGGGCGCATGAAGAAGACCAACGCGATGCGTATCCTCGAGCATTTTGGCATCGAATACGAATTGGCGACCTACCCATGGGATGAAGAGCACCTGGACGCCATCAGTGCGGCAGAGCACCTTGGCGTCGACACTGCCTGTGTTTACAAGACGATTGTCTGCTTCGATGGGGCACAGGGGCACTATGTCTTCTGCCTTCCTGCAGACTTGTCCGTCGACCTCAAGAAGGCCCGAGCCATCACCGGTGCGTGGGATCTGGTCCCGCTAAAGCTCGCCTCCCTGAAGGAGGTCACCGGCTATATCCGTGGCGGTTGCTCCCCTATCGGGATGAAGAAGGCATATCCGACCTACCTCGAAGAGCTCAGCGCCCTTGAGCCGTTCATCTACATCAGCGCAGGTGAACGCGGGCTACAGCTGAAGATCCGCCCAGCTGATCTGACCAAGGCGGTTGGAGCGGTGGTTGCGGACTTTACTTAGCTGTGGCGGATGTGGGTGGTGAAGTACCGCCTCAGGCGCCGAGAGCAGGTGATGGCCAACAAAAAGAGCAAGATCACGGTTGCAGAGTAGACCAGGCTCAAAGACCAGCGCAGCGTCCACAGCCCACGTTGGTAGTGGGTCAGAAAGAGATCGAAGCTTGCGATCGACCCAAAGAGGATCACCAAGGTCGCCATCACCACATCGACTACATTGATCAGCCGACTCTTGCGCTTGACAAAGAAGAGCACGAAGAGAGCGGTAAGGATAAGGGCACACACCATCGTTGGAAGTGCTACCGGCACAAACCAGGTCAATGAACCGGTGACCACCACGTTGATGACCATTAGAAATGATAGGACTGTCGCTATACCCAAAGATGCGGCCTTGCGCACTCCGATCCCTGTCCAGGGGCCGACTGCGACAACCCATGCCACCAGGTGGGCTGGAGCGGCGATAAGGGACCAGAAGAGGGAGCGATCGGACCAATCAAGGGCGAGGAGAAAGAGCGCCGAGCACGCTAAGAGAACCGTCGCCTGGTGGGTATAGGTGGGCTTGGCCAAGACGAGGGCGATGAGCGTGACGGCGAGCGCTGCGACCGAGAGGATCGGGATATAGGAGTAGCGACCGAGCCCACTGAGGCCGAGCGACAGGCCAAGGGCGATGATGCTGACCACAGCCAGCGCCGCCGTCAACTCAATGACGCCCTTGCGCCATTTGGTTACGCCACGCTCCTGCTCCTTGCCTAGCTTCTGGGCAAAGAGCGGAGAGGCACGGCTCTCCTCGATGCCTGGCGGCAACAGCACGACGGTATTGCAAAGCGGGCAGGAGGCTGCCCCATCTGCAAGCTTGACCCCACACTGTACACAATAGGCCATATCACCTCTCCTGTCGGTTCGACGCAACGCTCACACCCACCCCGTCCTCGACCAAGAAGGTACAAAAGAGGCGCTCCAAGGCAGTGTCGTAGTCGTTGTAGCTCGTAAAGTTTATCGTAAGGGTATCTGCGTACCCAACCACGGCGATGGAGACGGGATTCAACAGGCCAGGGCTGAGATGGAAGTCCATTGCCGTCACCACGGCTGAGAGCGGCTCTGGCAGACTGACCGCTCCGAGGTTGGAGATGACGCCGCTATACTGCTGGTCGCCAAGGGTATCGCTGAGCAACTTGAAGAGGGGATTCTTCAAGAGCGTTGGTGCATAGCGCAGTGCCCTACTGCGCTCTCCGGCCACGTTGCGCCTGATCTGGCTGAGCAGCTGCTTAGGCTCGACGGCCAGGGCCATCCCTAGGCGCACGTGGTGTGCGATCTCATCAAAACTGTAGGAGCCGAGGGCCGGATCGATGCCTACCAGGGCAAAGAGGGTGAAGTTACGCATCGTCTCATAGCCAAAGACCTTTCGTAGGTTGATCGGTACCGACAGACGGATCGGCCTGCGTCGACTCTGGTTGGCTACCTCACCCTGTTGCAGCGTCTGCAGGCTCAACAAGAAGATGGAACTGAGGTACTCACCGACGGTGAGCCTGCGCGCCTGTGCCCGCCCCTTGATCTCATCAAGGCGCACCTGCGCCCGGATGACCTTCACCGATTCGCTGCGGCTTCCGACTGCGCTATAGTGGTAGGCGCGACTGATCGTGCCAAAGGGGCGCACTCGCTTATCATAGAGGGCTTGGAACGGGTCGCTGAACTCGCATGCTTTGGGCCGCTCTCCGTACCGCAGCCTCCCATTTGGAGGAACCTCGGCGATAGCGGCGAGGCTTACGTAGCGCTCGACGAGCAGCGTGAGGTATGCAAGGGCCCCACTGCCGTCGGTGAGGGCATGGAAGCACTCGATGGCTATACGATGTGGTCCATGGATGACCTTGAAGAGGTAGTGGTTGTTGAGTTTGAAGTCAAAGCGGCCAGCTGGATAGCTGCCCTCATCCCAGATCGGCAGCTCCGCATCGTTGGGGGTGAGGTAGTACCAGAAAAACCCCTTCTTGAGGCGGACCTTGGCGTACGGGCATCGCACCAACAGATCCTGGGCCGCCTGGCGCAGTATCTCCTTGTGGACCGTGACTTTCAGATCCATCGAGAGGCGGAACGTATTGGTATTGAACGCAGCCTCGGTCGGGGGGTAGATCAGCGCAGAGTTGTCCAGCGCGATGAACCCCTCCGGTGTATGGCTGCGGATCGCCCGTCTCATCATCCCTCACGCCGGTAAAAGGGGCTTCTCACAACCTCTGCACGCCTCTCTTGGCCGTTGATCATCACCGTCAAAACCGAGCCAAACTTCAAATCCTGCAAGCGCTCCACCAGCGCATAGGCCCAAAAACCTCCAAGGGTCGGACTCTTGGTTGCACTGGTGATCGTCCCAATCGCCCTACCCTCATAATAGACCGCATAGCCACTACGCGGCACGCCCTTGTCGATCATCCTCAGCCCACGCAGTGAGCGGGGCACTCCCTCCGCCTTCTGGCGCATCAGTGCGTCCCGACCACAGAAATCGCCCTTATCGAGCTTGACGAATGTGCCAAGGTTTGCCTCAAGCGGTGTGATCTCATCGCTGATCTCGTGACCATAGAGCGGCAGCTTCGCTTCGATGCGCAGGCTGTCACGGGCACCGAGACCGGCGGGCAGAAGGCCCAGAGGTTTTCCCCGCTCCATGAGCAAGCCCCAGAGCCTGGGTGCATCATCGCTGTTGCAGAAGATCTCAAAGCCATCCTCTCCGGTATATCCGGTGCGACTGACCAGGGCAAAGACATCATCGATCTCACACTGGCTTTGGAAGCTGAAGCTCTCCATGCTGCGGCATGCAGGGACAAATGATGCAAGGATCTCTTCCGCCCTCGGTCCCTGCAGGGCCAACAGCGCAGTTGTCTCGGAGATATCGATTACCTCGGGACACTGATCGCTGCGGGGGTTGTCGCCCCTGATCCACGCAAGGTCCTTCTCGGTGTTCGCTGCATTGAGCACCAACAGGAAGGTGGTCTCGGCTCTGCGGTACACAAGGATGTCATCGACAACCGTCCCATCGGGGTAGCACATCATCGTGTAGCGGCACCGTCCCACCTGAAGATCTGCGATCGAATTGGTGCACAGGTACTCCAGGTAGGCAAGCGCCCCCTCCCCGCTTACGACACACTGACCCATGTGTGAGACATCGAAGAGGCCTGCACTCGTGCGAACCGCCTGATGTTCGCTACTGATGCCGCCCTGAAAGTGCAGCGGCAGCTCCCACAGGCCGAAGTCGATGAATCTGACCCCCTCGTAGTGGCGGTAGACGTCGTACAGTGGTGTGTGTCTCATCGCTTAGGCAAGGACGATCATCTCGATCTCGACGAGGACGTCTTTGGGCAGACGAGCTACTTGGACCGCGCTTCGGCTTGGAAGGACCCCTCCTCCGATATAGGCGCTGTACACCTCGTTCATCGCAGCGAAGTCAGCCATATCCTTGAGATAGACCGTCGCCTTCACTGCCTTTGAGAGGTCGGTTCCTGCTGCCTTGAGCACCGATGCAAGGTTCTCGAAGATCTGGCGGGTCTGCTCGGCGGCAGTAGTGCCGACGATCTCACCGCTCTTGGGATCCAGAGGCAGGGTGCCGCTGGTGAAGACAAAGGGACCAGCTACAACTGCCTGGCTATACGGGCCGATGGCCTTGGGAGCCGCCTCGGTGGCGACTTCTGACTTTTTCAATTGGAATAACATCTCGCTCCTCCTCTGTTCAGCATACCGGCAGCGCTCACTTTGAGCAAGGTTGCACAAGCGCGTTCACCACCTCTTGGGCACTGCGCGCGATGGCGACCATCCCCTCATCTTTGCTCTGGCCTTTGGGAAAGCCAAAGCCGTAGTCAACGGCGATGAAGTCGACGCCACTGTCGCGCGCCCCCTCCTCGTCGTGGACGGTATCGCCGATGAGCACGGCATTTTCTGCCTCCACGCCCAATTCATCGAGCACAGCCGTGACGATATCAGCTTTGGTGAGCGACGATGAGTCGTCACTGCCCTTGATGGTCTCAAAGTGGTGGGCCAGGGCGAAGTGCTCGAGCATCTGGCGAGCAAGCCTTTCATACTTGAGCGTCCCCACGGCCAAACGGATGCCGTAGCTACGAAGGGAGGTAAGTGCTTGGTCGATGCCCTCATACGATCTGGCAAGATAGCGTCCGCTTCGATCGTACTCACGGCGGTAGATCTCGATCGCCTCATCGATGAGCGCTGGGTCGAGGTCGTAGACAATGGTGAAGCACCGACTGATCGGCGGGCCG
>LVBE01000014.1 GCA_001603105.1 Spirochaetales bacterium Spiro_03 | reverse complement strand
CTAATATTTTAATCCTTGGCTAAGAGTACTGCTTTCTCTACCCATTTAGAGACAATGAAATCTGAATTTTGTTACTGAACCGGTACACATATAGCAGAAGAACCGTCAATCATAATCTTGGCTCAGAGCCCTGTTTGCCGCTTTGTAGAGTCCAACCCTTTCTTTCCATATCAAGAAGGTTTACGATTGAATGAGCACCAAGAAGGAGGCGAGTATGCCATATACTGAACCGTATGAAGCCCTTGATGAGAAGACACGAAACATAAGCCGTGCCATCACCAGCCTCAAGGAGGAGATCGAGGCAGTGAATTGGTACAACCAGCGAGTGAACACTACTGCTGACCCTGAACTCAAAGCCATCATGGCCCACAATCGCGACGAGGAGATCGAGCACGCCGCGATGACCATCGAATGGCTGAGGCGCAACATGGATGTGTGGGACAAGGAGCTGAGGACCTATCTCTTCACCACCGGGTCGATCACGGCACTGGAAGATGGAGAAGGCACAGAAAAACCGACAGCGACCGCAGCCCTCGGAATCGGATCACTCAAATAGGAGGTCATCATGGATATGTTCAAACGTGAACTGGCCCCACTCTCTGCCAAGGCGTGGGAAGAGATCGAAAGCCGCGCTCGTGAGGTTCTGCTCTCTCGCCTCAGTGGGCGACGCGTCGTCAGTGTCCACGGACCCAATGGCATCGGCTACACAGCTATCAGCGAGGGACGGCTCTCCCTCATCGACGACGCAGAAGTAAAAAGTGGCGTCTATGCCGTCCAACCGCTGACTGAAGCGCGCATCCGCTTCACCCTCAATAAGTGGGAGCTCGACAACCTTGAACGCGGAGCGAAGGACATCGACTTTGGCCCGATGGACAGCGCGCTGGAGAAGCTTGCACTCTTTGAAGAACATGCGATCTACAACGGCTATGAAAAGGGAGGCATCAAGGGCCTGAGACAGTCGAGCGGACACAAGACACTCAATTTCGGCACCGATGCCAATGCCATCCTCGCCTCGGTCGCCCAAGGGGTATTGATTCTGAAGGGCGCGTATATCCACGGCCCCTATTCGCTGGTCGTCGGCAAAGATGCCTGGGTGAAGCTCAACAGTGAAACCCACCCGATGAGCCTCTTTGACCGGGTTGAGAAGATGATCGGCGGTTCCATCGTCCTCTCATCCTGCCTTGATGGGGCACTGCTCATCCCCTACGACGATGAAAACCTCGAACTTACCCTTGGCATGGACTTCAGCATCGGCTACGAAAGCCACGATTCAAAAGAGGTCACCCTCTTTGCAACCGAATCCTTCACCTTCAGGGTGATGGAGCCGAAGGCGGTCGTCGTCTACAAGTAGAGCGCACCAAGGCACATCTCATTATAAGGCTCTGTACTGAGGTAGTCCCTGCCCTTCAGTGCAGAGCGTTTTGTATTCTCTGCCTGGTACCTGCTCTGACTGCCAAAAAAAAGTCCCCCCAAGGCCGCATCCTGGAGGGCAGAGCGCTAGAGGGGAATCGAACCCCCGTCTCATGCTTGGGAAGCACGAGCACTAACCNNAGTAAGATCCGTCCTTTTCGTTGACTCTATTGACGTGGTGCGGTACAGTACTGATAGATAAAATAATTGGAGGCATCTATGGCCACAGTACAACTGAAAAACATCACCAAAATCTACGACGGTGGTGTCAAGGCAGTCGACAGTGTCAACATTGACATCAAGGACCGCCAATTCGTCGTCCTCGTAGGACCGTCCGGTTGCGGAAAATCCACAACCCTTCGCATGGTAGCAGGCTTGGAAGACATCTCAAGCGGCGAGCTCTACATCGATGGCAAGCTCGTCAACGACGTCCCCCCCAAGGATCGGGACATCGCAATGGTCTTTCAGAACTACGCCCTCTACCCGCACATGACTGTCTATGACAACATGGCATTCGGTCTGAAGATCCGCAAGTTCCCTAAAGAAGAGATCGACCAGCGCGTTCGCGAGGCAGCCAAGATGCTTGAGATCGAGGAGCTATTGGACCGTAAGCCCAAGGCCCTCTCCGGTGGACAACGCCAGCGCGTAGCCGTTGGCCGTGCGATCGTCCGCCAGCCGAAGGTCTTCCTCTTCGATGAGCCGCTCTCCAACCTCGACGCCAAGCTGCGCGTCCAGATGAGGGCAGAGATCTCCTCACTGCACAACCGCCTCAAGGCAACAATGATCTACGTCACCCACGACCAGGTCGAGGCCCTCACCATGGCCGACGTCATCGTGGTCATGAAGTTTGGTGTCATCATGCAGATCGGTGGTCCCCTTGAGCTCTACAACGAGCCGCAGAACAAGTTCGTCGCCGGCTTCATTGGATCGCCGCCGATGAACTTCCTCGAGACCGCTGTCGAGGCCGATGGCTCAGACATCTACGTCAATGAGGGAACCTTCCGCCTGAAGGTCAACGCAGCACAGAAGAAGTTCCTCACCCCGTACGTCGGCAAGAGCGTTACCTTTGGTATCCGCCCCGAGGACGTGGTCTTCAGCAACACTGCCGTCGATGGGGAGACCATCAACGGAATCGTCAGTGTCGTTGAGCCGCTGGGAAGCGAGACCCACGTCTACATCGCCACCAGCAAGAGCCAGGTCATCGGAAAGATCGATCCGACCCTCGTGCCCGCACCGGACACGAAGATCAGCCTGATCCCCGACATGGCCAAGGCGAAGTTCTTCGACCTGGACACCGAGCACGTGATCAAATAAGGACGATCAAAGACCAATCATCGACCGACCCGAACCATCGGGTCGGTTTTTTGTTGCAATTGCCTACATCAGTGCGTTCTCTCGCCAACGAATATCTTCGACGACGAGGTAACAGTTGGGGTCAACGGTTCGGGCAAGCTTGAGGACCTTCTGTGCATCACGGCGCCTGACCTGGACAAAGAGGAGGATTACCTCCCCATCCCGTCCCTTGCCGGTAAATTCCGTGACCCGAAACCCGCCGCTACGCAGCTGCTTTGCTACATCGACGCCGATAGAGGAGAAGACCTTGACCACCTGGTCTCCGATCTTCAGCTTGCTCTCCAGCGTGATGCCCACAAAGGTACCGGTGGCAAAGCCCAGGGCAAAGGCAAAGGCCGTGATCGGGGCAGAGAGGTCACTGAGGACCTTGGAGACGGCGAAGACCCAGATCAACATTTCAAAGAATGCGATCCAGAAGGTCAAAAGCCGTTTGCCACGGATGATCATCGCATGGCGCAGCGTAGCTAGGGAGACATCGAACACACGCGCCACAAAGATGATGGCCGCCAATGACAACGATTCGGCTGTGAACACTGAAGTAACCTCAAAAGAAGATGGGAGACAGAGTCTTGTCTCCCCTAAGAGTACGAAAGAAATCCAATAACGGCAATGAGCGTTCAGTCAAATAGCGCTCGATAAAGGGCGATGACTGCCGCGTTGGCCTGCTCCTGAGCCACACCGAGCAGCACTGAGGTGTCACTGCTACCATAGTTGAGGAAACTAATGCCGATACCTTGGCCTCCCAGGGCGCCGTTGATCGTAGCCAACAACGTCGCCTCTTCATTGACAAACGACCCGACCACGCCGACGATGGCGTGACCGTGGTCCACCTCGATCGAATCGAGGGCGAACTCATCCTTTAGGCGGGCACACATCGCCTCCACGACCCCTTCGCTGGCCTGGCTGGTTTCAAAGAACCAGACGATCGAGTCAATGCCGAAGAGCGAGAAGGTCGGGCGGACACCGAAGATCCGCATCATCGTCATCAGGGCATGGCGAATGCCGCTGTTCTTCAGCAGCATGAGCTTACGCAGCGTCAGGCGGCTGTAGCCACCCTTGGCACTGACACCGACGATCGGCTGGCCATCGCACGCGCGGCTCTCCACGATCCACGTCCCTGCATCGGCGGGTGCGTTGGTGTTCTTCACGTTGATCGGAATCTTCGCCGCGATGACTGGGGCGATTGCCTCCTCATGGAAGACCCCTGCCCCTACCCCTGCCAGCTCACGCACCTCCTGGTACGTCATCGTTGTAACAACGTGCGCCCCGTCGACGAGGCGAGGATCGACACTGAACACACCGCTGACATCGGTCCAGTTCTCATATACGTCCGCTGAGCTGGCACGACTGAGGATCGCACCGGTGATATCACTGCCTCCCCGGCTGAAGGTCTGTACCGCTCCCTGGGCATTGGAGCCATAAAACCCCGGTACGACATATCGCTTGTCTGCCTTCAGCGCCTGTGCCAGCAGCTCGTAGCTGCGTTCATCGACACTGCCGTCATCGGCGATGATGATCCTACCCTCGGTCTCCAGAAACTCCCAGCCAAAGTACCGGGCCACCAGTTGTGCATTCAGGTGTTCTCCGCGACTGGCTGCCCAATGGGCTCCCGCTCCCGCCTCGATCTTAGCCTTGACCTCGTCAAGGATCGGCTTGAAGAACTGCCCATCCATGCCCAGGTCATCCAAGATGGTGGTATAGCGCAGCGCGATTGCATCAAAGACCGCGGATGCTGAGCGCCCCTCATCTACGAGGCGGGCACACTCGTAAAGCATGTCGGTGACCTTCTGATCATCCTTAGTGCGCTTGCCTGGGGCCGAGACGATGACGATTGAACGCCGTGCATCTGCATCGACGATCGAACGGACTTTCTTTATTTGAGACGCGTCAGCCAAGGAGCTGCCGCCAAACTTACATACGATCATGGCTACCTCACATCGAGAGCCATTGTAGTGAAGGAAACATTCTTGTGCAAGTATGAAACAATTCCTTCAATTTGTTATTATGTTAACATATAGTAGCGCTGATTTCCAGAAACTACGAATCTATCACCAAGAGCATAGGCACCGGGCGCTCCGCCTCCTGGTCATCGTCGTGGCGGTCGCTGATGCGTAGCGAGCGAACCCCATCGACGAGGATCTGGGCAGAGCCCCCGCCATCGAGGTTGAGGATATTCTCATACCCCTTCTCTTGGCAAAAGCGAGCCAGTTCCAACAAGGAGGCGCCGGTAGAGCAGTGCCCTGGCACATACCGGCACTTTGAGGCCCCCTCAGCCCAGATGAGGATCGCCTTGCCCTCCTCATCGGTGCCGATCGCGATGCGGGCGGCGCGGGCATCCTCAAAGGGCAGTGGGTAGACAGTAGATGGAAAAGGAACAGGGTCTTTGGTCGCATCATAGAAGGGACAGTCGAGGTGGTCGACCATCACATGGCTCCTCATCATCGAAGGGCCGACCTGGATGCCGAACCGATAGGCTTCAAGGCCATGGTATCGCACCGCACTGCTGTTGACCGTCACCGGCTCATCGACGGAGAGGACAAAGCCAGCCATGGGAATGACCATCTCCCCCCCATCCTTGACCGCCACGACCCGATCTTCGACGATGGCGATGTCACTTCCCCTCGAAGGTGGTGTCACCCGACAGCTCCTTCTGCTGTAGAGGCGACAGCCCTTGGTATGGCTGTACCGCCTCCCATCGATCTCGATGACCAGATCCTCGACCTTCAGGTCCACGATCTGGCTTTGACCCTGGTAATCGACGACAAAGCATGGCCTTCCGTTCAGTGGCGGCATCATGGTGACCCCATCTTTGATGGCCAGGCCATAGGGGGTACCCAACTCGCAGTAGGGGGAGTCGAGGTCAGTGGGATCCATCAAAAAGAAGTGGGTATTGACCACCAGGGCAGCCTCTATGGCTGAGGCGAACCCCATCCGTTCGTTGATCGCACAAAAGCGAAGCCCTGTGTTGCTACCCTGTACAATGGAGAGAAGCCCATGGCGTTTCAGCTGGTCCAAGAACGTGACGATGTGTGGGTCAGAAGCTGTGAACGAGCCGTCATAGGTGAGCGTCCCCTGCTCTGCCATCGCATTGAGGCCCATTGAAGCGGCCACATTGGAAGAGTGGATGACGCTCGCATCGACCTCGGAACCAAAGGGGCTGTGATGACCTGCTGTGAGACAGAAGAAGACCAGTGTCCCGTAGTGCTCCGGTCTTTTGCGCACGATGTTGATCCGATATAGGCGGGCGATCTCTTCGATAGAGCGGCTGTCGAACGTCGGGCTACGAAACTGTAGGTCCTGCCACTCAAAGCCCCTCACCGTCTGAAAGCGCTGGATCTCACCGCTAGGGTGGGTCGTGACGATTGTCTGTGTCTGCATATTACCCCTTGATTCCCGAACTCATGGTCGACTCGATGATATAGCGTTGGCTGAAGGCGAAGACGATGACCAGCGGCAGGACCGAGAGCACGCTGCCAGCCAGTAGGAGGTTCCAGCGCACCTCGTACTGCCCCTGGAACTGGGAGAGGGCGATGGTGACGGTATAGAGCCTACGGCTGGAGATGTAGAGCATCGGGCGCAGCAGGTCGTTCCAGTTGTTCATGAAGGCGATGATGAAGAGGGTGGCAAGCGGGCTCGATGCCTGTGGTAGGTAGATCCTGAAGAACATCTGGTAGGCATTCACCCCGTCGATGATCCCGGCGTCGAAGAGTGGGCGCGGGACTTGGGAGAAGAACTCCTTGAGCAGGAAGGTTCCGAACGCTCCGGCAAGGAAGGAGGGGACGATGAGGGGGAGGTAGGTGTCGAGCCATCCGAGCTTGAGAAAGAGGAAGTACTCAGGGATGATGGTCACCTGCACCGGGATCATCAAGGTGACGACCAAGAGCGAGAAGATGAGGTTGCGGCCCCTGAAGTGCATGACCGAGAGCGCAAATCCTGCAAGCGAGCAGACCACAACCTGCCCTATCGCTGCCACGGTAAAGACCCAGACGCTGTTGAAGGTGTAACGGCCAAAGTTGTATTGGGTAAAGGCGTTCTTGTAGTTGTCGAACATCTGGGGCTTGAAGAGGAGGTCGGGGATAAACTTCGGTGGCACTGAGAAGATATTCTTGTCACTCATAAATGAGTTGGAGAGCATCCAGAGAAACGGAAAGATATAGATGATCGAGACGACGGCGATGAGCAGGAGACGGTAGCGGTCAGCAGTTTTTTGTTTCATGTCCCCCTCCTCAATCCATACTCTCGACGAAGTGTCTTCGGATATAGAAGTTGAAGATCGTCATCAACCCGACGATGAAGAAGAGCACGTAGGCGATCGCCGAGGCGTAGCCGATGCGGTAATAGACAAAGGCATTGAGATAGACGTCGTAGACCAGGGTATTGCTGGCGTTCTGCGGCCCTCCCTTGGTCATCGCGTAGATAAGCTCGAAGTTCTTGAACGAGTCGATGATGGTGATCGTCAGCACGAAGAAGAGCGTGGAGATCATCATCGGCAGCGTGATGCGAAAGAAGCTCTGCAATGAGGAGGCGCCATCGACGCGCGCTGAGTCCAGCACATCGCTGTTGATGTTCTGCAGTCCCGCCAAAAAGATGATCATGTAGTAGCCGCTCATCTTCCATACCTGGACGATCGCCACCGTGTTGAGGGCAAGCTTCATGTCAGCAAGCCAATATGGTGGAGTCAGTCCGACCGCCTCGATGAGGTTGTTGATGACCCCATAGGTAGGTCCGAGCATCCAGTTCCAGATGATGCCCACCGCTACCGCCGATGTCACTACCGGCAGGTAGATCGCTGCCCTGAAGAAAGCGATGCCGCGAATCTGGACGTTGATCAGGACGGCGAGGGCAAGGCCGACGACCATCGAGCCGATGACGTAGACAACGGAGAACTGGATCGTATTGCGCACGATACGGATGAATGCCTCGCTGCTGAGCAACTCCGCGTAGTTGCCCAGCTTGACGAAGAGCGGAGAGCCGATCAGAGACCACTCGGTGAAGCTCAGATAGAGGGCACTGACGATCGGCAGCAGCTTGAAGATTAGCAATCCGATGACCGTAGGCAACACAAACACCCACGGCGTCAGTCTGGAGTACCATCGGAAGGGAGTGTGTCTCATCGAGGATTTCCTTATGGCAGGCACGCCGGATATCGGCGTGCCATGCTACTGTCCATTACTTGTACAGACGCTTCAAGACGGTGTTGATCGAGTCGGCACTCTTCTTGAACGCCTCGTCAAAGCTCATCAAGCTATTGACGATGGCATCGATCATGCCGTTGAGGCCGAGGGCCTCTGAGCCACCGTAGCCGCGCCATTCGCTCCATCCCATCGAGTAGGAGGTGGTCATCGGACCTGCGGCCTGCTCGATCAGAAGGTCCATATCCTTGCCGGGCTGCTGGTTTGGATCGCTGAAGAGCGGATCGGTTGCCAGTTTTTTGGCGGACGGAATCTTTCCGGCCATGTAGGTATCAAGGCCGATGCCCTCCCCGGCTACGAAGCGAGCAAACTTCCACGCCATCTCAGGGTGCTTGGTGTTCGGAGCGAGCGCATAGCTGTCAGGCCATCCGTAGGTGAGGGTATTTGTCCCACCAGGGCCGCTGGGCACACGGACTATGCCCCAGCGCATGTCGTTGCCGAGCTTCTTACGGAAGGTATCGACAAACCACGAGCCATCGACCCACATCGCCGCGACGCCTTGGGGGAAGACATCCTGCTGCTGGAATGCGCTCATGTCCTTGGGTGCGGGGGCAACCTTGTCGACGAGCACCAGGTCGGTGAGCATCTTCATTGCATCCATGGCATTCTTGTCGGGGCTGAAGCGCATCGTGGTGCGGTCGAGTAGCCGTCCACCGTTTGCATAGATCCACGGCTCTATGTGGGCATACCGGCCATAGAACCAGTAACCCCACTGATCGATCTTCCCATCGCCGTTCTTGTCGATGGTCAGCTTCTTTGCCGCATTTCTGAAGTCATTCCACGTCCACGCATCGGTAGGATACGCCAGATTCGCCGCATCGAAGGCGTCCTTGTTGTAGTAGAGGACCGTCGTCACCAAAGCGAAGGGGATCGCATAGTAACTGTCGGTATTGCTGATCGCCTTGTTGGTGTCAAAGATCGACTTGTAGAAGATATCGAAGGTGTCATCCTTTTGGACGAAGGAGTCGAGGTTGTACAAGAGCCCATCCTTTGCCCACTCTTCGATGTAGCCCGAGCTCATGGTAAAGACATCAGGCAGCTTGTTCTGGTTGGCTTGGATGCGGATCTTCGTCCAGTACTCGGAGGTGCCAATGATGGTGTTGTTCACCTTCACCCCAGGATTCTGTCGCTCAAACTGCGCGATGATCTGTTGGTTCTCCTCCTGCATCGTCGGATCCCAGGTCCACCACTCCAGGGTGATAGGCCCGCTAGAGGCCTGTGTGTCCTTCACGCCAGCTCCAAAGAGGCTTGCGATCGCCAGAAGGACCACGAGCAAGGTAACGAGTTTTTTCATACTGTCTCTCCTTTTGTTTGTACGATGGACAAGAGGTCCATCGGTTTTGTGAGTATGCACGCTTCATCAAATCCCATCGCCAGCAGTGCGTCCCGTCCCCGGTACCCCCAGCTGGCCAGAAAGACGTAGTCGGCACTGCCCTCAGCGGTCTGATAATCGATTTCAGTATCACCGACATAGAACAACAGATCCCCCTCCTCCATCCCGATCCGACAGCTGTTGAGGGCAGCGGGATCGGGCTTGGGGGGATAGCCGCTGTCAGGGCCGTGGATCTTGGCAAATGCAATGGCAGGAAAGAGGGTTGCAAGAATCTTCTCTGACAGAGCGGTGCGCTTATTGGAGATGACGCATAGCTCAATACCTCGATCCTGAAGCGAAGCGAGCAGTTCGGAGATTCCATCAAAGGCTCGGCTCAAGGATACTGGATTCTCGCTGTAGCGCCTGACCATCTCCGCCACCAACTGGCCTTGCTCATCTGCACTCCAAAGAGGGGTCCGCTCTTGGACGGTCTTGGTGAACATCACCTCAATGCCCAGACCAGCGTAGCGCAGGTTCTCACTGCGGTCACTCTCTCTGAGGTGATGGGCACCCAGCACATGGTTGATGGCCGCCAGCAAGTCGGCGCTGCTATCAACCAATGTTCCATCAAGATCAAATACAACTCTCATAGACGTCCTTGTCTGTACACCAGTTTTTGACAGATGTAGTATACCATGCCCACGCAAGCAGGCAAAGACGAATCTTGAGAGCACAAAAGGCATGACAAGCGCCAGCGGGCCTGCTACCATGGGCCCAAGAGGTAGCTATGCAGGATACGAAGCGTTCAATTGTTGCGTGGGCGTTCTACGACTGGGCCAACAGCGCCTTCGCCACCACCGTGATGGCAGGCTTCTTCCCCGTCTTCTTCTCCGCCTATTGGGCCGTCGGCTCCTCAGCCGCCGAAGGCACGTTCTTTTTGGGTCTAGCCAACTCAATAGGAAGCGCCATCATCGCCCTGTTAGCCCCATTTCTCGGCTCGATCGCCGACTGGGGCAGCTACAAGAAACGCCTGTTGGCCTTCTTCGCCCTCCTAGGGGCGGTGATGACGGCAAGTCTTTACCTGCTACAGATGGGCAACTGGCCGATGGCGGTCATCATCTACCTCTTTGCGATGGTCGGTTTCGCAGGTGGCAACACCTTCTACGATGCCCTGTTGCCGTTTGTGGCAAGTGAGAGCAAGGTCGACTTCGTCTCCTCGTTGGGCTATAGCCTCGGCTACATCGGAGGGGGACTGCTCTTTGCCATCAACGTGCTGATGTTCCTCAGCCCAGAGCGTTTTGGCATCGCAGGCCAGGAGCAGGCAGTGAAGTTGAGCTTTGTCATGGTGGGCATCTGGTGGGCGCTCTTCAGCCTGCCGATCTTCCTCTTCGTCAAGGAGGAGAGGCGCGAGGATGCCCTCACTCTCGGTGCGGCGATCAAGAAGGGGATGAGCGTGACGGTGAACACGGTGAAGAGCTTTCGCCAGCTGAGGACCATCTCAACTTTCCTGCTCGCCTACTGGCTCTACATCGATGGGGTGGACACGATCATCGTCATGGCTGTCAACTACGGCTCTTCGCTGGGTTTTCCCAGCGAATCCTTGATCGTCGCCCTTCTGATCACCCAGTTCGTCGCCTTCCCCTCAGCTCTGCTCTATGCCCTCTTTGCCAAGAAAATCGGAGTCAGGCGGGCTCTACAGGTCGCCATCGGCGCCTACACCGTCATCGCAATCCTCGGCTTCTTCATGAACAAGCCGATCCACTTCTACCTCTTGGCAGTAGCCATCGGCCTCTTCCAAGGTGGTATCCAGGCCCTCAGCCGCTCTTACTACACCCGCCTGATCCCCCAAGGGCGCAGCGCTGAATTCTTTGGCTTCTTCAATATGCTGGGCAAGTTCGCCACGATCCTCGGTCCCCTGCTCATGGGTCTGGTCAGCTTGACTACCGGCTCCACACGCCTAGGGATCGTCAGCTTGATCATCCTCTTTGCAGGCGGATTCTTCATGCTGAGCAAGGTCGATGAACAGAAGGCGGAGCGGGAGATCAGGGCGTTCATTGACGCTGAGTAGCCTTTACCAAATGACCCTGCTGTGCTATGACTAGAGGTCTTAAGGAAGTATACTCATGCCCAAAGGTTCAGAAAATAAAATGGGAGTCAAGCCGATTCCCTCACTTGTCCTGTCCATGTCCT
This sequence comes from Spirochaetales bacterium Spiro_03, assembly GCA_001603105.1. Classification (GTDB taxonomy): domain Bacteria; phylum Spirochaetota; class Spirochaetia; order Sphaerochaetales; family Sphaerochaetaceae; genus Sphaerochaeta. The sequence goes on along the minus strand of LVBE01000014.1, from coordinate 13,788 downwards.
TTCCCATCATGCTCAGCATGTTGGTCCAAGCTCTCTACAATGTGGTGGACAGCCTCTACGTCTCCCACTACAGCCAGGATGCCCTCACTGCCCTCACCCTCGCCTTCCCGCTCCAAAACCTCCTCATCGCCGTCAGTGTCGGTACCTCGATCGGTATCAACTCCCTGATCAGCCGCAAGCTCGGAGCCCAGGATAAGACGGCAGCCAACAAGGCCGCGGGCAACGGCATCACGATCTCAGTGTTCAGCTGGCTGCTCTTCGCCCTCCTCGGCCTCCTCTTCACCCGCCGCTTCATCGGCTTCTTCACCAGGGACGCTGAGCTGCTGCGCATGGGCCACCTCTACAGTGCCATCGCCCTCTTCTTCAGCCTGGGCATCTTCATCGATATCACGTGTGAACGGATTTTGCAGGCAACCGGCGATACCGTACGGCCGATGATCATCCAGATGACCGGGGCAGTGGTGAACATCATCCTCGACCCAATCTTGATCTTCGGCCTCTTCGGAGCCCCGCGCATGGGGGTGGTGGGGGCGGCGGTGGCCACCGTCTTCGCCCAGCATGTCTCCGCCTTGATGGCTATCCACTACGTTCGCAAGAACAAAGAGGTCGTCATCAAAAAGAGCGACCTGGTCCTCAAGTGGAAGACTGTCAAGGATATCTATGCCGTCGGCCTGCCTTCGATCATCATGCAGTCGATCGCCACACTGCTCAACACCAGCCTCAACAAGATCATCATCGGCTTCGGCACCAGTGCCGTGGCGGTCTTCGGTATCTACTTCCGCCTGCAGTCCTTCATCTTCATGCCGATCTTCGGCCTGAACAGCGGCTTGATCCCAATCATCGGCTACAACTATGGAGCGAGGCGCCCTACCCGAATCAAAGAGGCGATCCGAGTCGGTGTCATCGTGAGCATCGTCATCATGGGAAGCGGATTTTTACTCTTCACCTTCATCCCCCACATCTTCCTTGGCTGGTTCAATGCAAGCGAGGCGATGGTCGCCATCGGCGTGGTGGCGATGAGGCGCATCAGTCTGTGCTTCCTCTCAGCTGGAGTATGCATAGTCCTCGGGGCCTTCTTCCAGGCAACCGGCGACGGCTATGTCACTATGATCACCAGTGTGACACGCCAGCTCGTCTTCCTTTTACCTGCAGCGTACCTTCTGGGTCGGTTCTTTGGCCTCGACGCGCTCTGGTTCAGCTTCATCATCGCCGAAGGTGCCTCATTGGTCTTGACGCTCTTCTTTTTCTTCAAGCTGTACAAGAGCAAGATCGGACCCTTGGCCACCGGCGCATAGTAGGCATCATCATGACCATCGCATACGATTGACCACCTCCCCCACCGCCCACAGCGGCACGTTGAGCAGCCACCCCTCGTCTTTAAAATCGGCCATGCTGGCACGGATCGAACGGCGAGGGGTATACTTGTCACGATATACCTTCAAGCTCTTCGCCTGAAGATTGAGCTCGGACTGTACCTCGATCGGAATGATCTCACTGCCGGTATCGATCACAAAATCCACCTCGGCACTGCTATGGTCACCGGCCCAATAGCAGGTCTCGATACCCTTGAGTGTCTAGAGCTGTTGCAGTACATATTGCTCGGTCAATGCGCCTTTGAACTCCTTGAACAGCGTATTACCCTCAAGGAGGGTATCCTGCTGCAGTCGCACCATGCAGGATAAGAGACCGACATCCACGAGCAGTGACTTGAAAGCCTTGGGATCTTCGTATGCCTTGAGGGGGATATTGGGAGCGGTGGCACGGGATACTCGGTGCACTAGCCCACAGTCGGTCAACCAAAGAAGCGCCAGCTCATAATCCTTTGCCCGTGCCCCTTCTCTGATGATGCCGTATATGAACTTCTTGTTCTCTTTCGCCAACTGTGCCGGAATGCTATTCCACAGCATCCGGATCCGTGGTACTACCTCATTGGGTGCATGCTTTGAAAAATCCTGTTCATACGCCCATAGGATACGTTGCTGGATCTGTCTCACCTCGTTGAAGTCTCTAGTATCCACGAAGGCTTGCACCACTTCTGGCATTCCACCGACATAATAGTAGTACTTAAGTAGGTCTATGTACTCCTACTTGAAGGTGGACGCCAACGTAAAGTCGCCCTTCTCAAGGGGCTCGACGTACTGCCCCTTGCCCATCGCCTGTATAAACTCAGAGAAGGAGAGTGGATATAAGGAAGACAAACGGCTTGCAATCATTCAAGCGTACCATCGAAATGATCGTACCCGACAAATTCAGTAGTACCCTTCAAAAACACAAGCTCGCTAAAAAGGGCCGATCAATGCTCGGAGACCACATCCTGGGTGCGTGGTACGTAGGACCCACATCACTCCCACTCAATGGTGGCCGGCGGCTTGTCGCTGATGTCGTAGAGCACCCGGCTGACAGAGGTCACTTCATCGAGAATACGCTTGGAGATGGTCTTCAATAGCGCCGCATCGAAGGGGTAGAAGGTTGCGTGCATCGCATCAACACTCTCCACTGCCCTGATGGTGCACACCTCCTGGTGGCTACGCTGCCCGTCTCTGATGCCTACGCTCTTGACCGGCAAGAGGCAAGCGATCGCCTGGAAGACCTTGTCATAGAGGCCGGCCTTGCGCACCTCCTCGATGAAGATCGCATCCACTTGGCGTAGTGTATCGAGCCGATCCTTAGTCACAGAGCCCACGCAGCGTACCCCAAGGCCCGGGCCCGGGAACGGGTGGCGGCCCAAGAGCTCTGAGGGAAGGCCCAGTACCCTACCGAGCTGGCGCACTTCATCCTTGAAGAGCTCACGCAAAGGCTCGATGAGCTTCCACTTCAAGTCGGCGGGAAGGCCGCCGACGTTGTGGTGGCTCTTGATGGCAAGTTCCCCGGCCTTGGCTGGGTTCTCGCTCTCGATGACATCGGCGTAGATGGTACCCTGGGCAAGGAAGGCAATATCGCCCTGGCTGCGCCCAGCATCGTAGAAGGTCTCGACAAAGAGGCGGCCGATGATCTTGCGCTTCGTCTCCGGATCGGTGACGTCCTTCAATTCGTCAAGAAAGCGCGCCTGTGCATCGACGGTAACCAAGTTGATCTTGTAGTGTTGGCGAAAGAGGTCCTCCACCATCTGAGCCTCTCCCTGGCGAAGTAGGCCGTGGTCGACAAAGACACAGACCAGCTGATCGCCGATGGCCTTGTGGAGCAACAGAGCGGCGACTGAACTGTCCACACCGCCTGAAAGGCCGAGTAGGACGCGCTTGTTGCCAACCTGCTCTCTGATGCGCTCACACCCCTCTTCGATGAACGTGTTCATCGTCCATGATGCAGAGAGGCCAACCTCATCGAAAAGGAAATCCCTGACCCGCTGTCCGTCGACGGCGAGGGCGCCATCGACTCTGATCTGAGGCAGGGACGAGCGCGGACTCCCGGTCTGGTCACAGACGATGACAGCCCGTGCATTGAGGGAAGCAAGCGCTTCTTCGGTGAAGACAACCTGGCTGTAGATGCCCAGGCTTCGGACAAAGCGGGCCACCTCATGGGCCGGCTTCTCTCCATTAGTGTAGACAGCGACAACTTGATGCACCTAGTCTCCTCCTACCATGAAAGGGCGCGAACCGGTGGGTAGGCGCGTTTGACCGCCACAGAAACGCCGAGGCCAAGGACAAAGCCAATGCCGCTTTGGACGAGGTTTCCGGGAACCTCCGCCAGTGCGACGGCAGCGGTTGAGATAAAGAGAGCCGAGAGGGCGAAGTAGCCCAGCGTCACCGTTGCCATGCAGACAAGACCGGCGAGGATCTTCTTAACTGGCGAGGCATCGGCTCCAGCCTTTGATCGGACGATCAGGGCGATGAGCAGGCCTTCGAGGCCATGGACGACAAAGGAGATCGGAGCCCACTGGGCGTAGCCGCTGATCAGGTCAGCAAGGGCAGTGCCGAGGGCGGCGGCAATGAACGCAGAGGCTGGACCGAAGGTGAAGGCGATGAAGCAGATCGCCACATCACAGAGGTTGAGATACCCCTTGGTCGTCGGAATTCGAATGATCATCGTGAAGACGACAACGACTGCCGTCAACACCGCGGTCACGGCGAGTTTGAGCGCATTTCGATTCTGCTGCATGATCGGTCTCTCCCTATGCTTTGAAGATCAGCCAAAGCACAGTGACAATAGTAATGGAAATGACAATATCGGTAAATAGACGGGTGTAGGAGTCCAGGCTACGCCAGGCGGTGCGAGCCTCGCTACGCCCCAAGCCTCGTAGCTCCAGGCTCATCGCTAGGTTTGGGATTGAGCGTAGCGCAACGACTAACACACTGGTCAAGGTAGGCACCAGGTCCTTCAATCTCTGGATGAAGTTCTTCTGCTCCTCTTCACTGGCCTCCCTGAGGCTATGGCTTTCGGCGATCTGGGTGAATGACTCGGCGATGAACGGGATCGAGGAGAAGGAGAGGGTCACCACCAGAGCTGCTTTGTACGGCAGGCGCCAGAAGCGAAGGGCTAATATGACCTCTCCCATCACCGTGGTGGCAAAGAGCAGGGTGCATACATAGGTGATGCCGATGAAGCGACAGCCAAGGCGAAAGGCCTCCAGTGCCCCTTCGGCGGTAATGATGGTCACCGAACCGAGGGTGAGCAACGCGGTGCCAGAACGGACATTGAAGGGGGAGAAGAGGAGCATGAAGAGCAACATCGGGGCGATGGAGCGAAAAGTTGAGAGCATGTGGGCCTTGCCGGTATTGCACCAGCCTACCACAATGACCAACAGGACAGAGAGGGCAAGGCCTATGAGGGTAATGGGCATGAAGAAGAGGATACAGAATAGGACCATCAACAAGATCTTGGCCCTAGGATCGTAGCGATACAGCCAGCCTGTGCCGGCCACATAGATCGAGGTATTCATAGGCTTACCATCCTCCCCTCCTCGATCGCGTACGCCCTGCCACCGACGCGGGAGGCGAAGAGGCGGTCGTGGGTGATGAGCAGGATCGCTGCCCCCCGACTTCTCAAGTGGGCGATGATGGTCAGGGCGCTGTGGTAGGTCAGGGCGCTGTCCAGCTCATCGAGGATGTAGAAGGGGCGGTCAAGGAGGTAGTATACCGCCGCTTGCAACGCCTTGCGTTTTGGGTAGCTCATCGTTGTCGGAGTGTCGGTGAGATTGAGGCCAAAGAGCTCGGAGGCAGCGCTGACCTCAGCCTTGATGGATGCAGCGGTGAGGTCACGTCTTCGTTTCAACGACCAGGAGAGCTCCTCCTGTACCGTTGGAAGGAAGATCTGCAGATCAGGGTTCTGAAAAAGATAGCCGACACTGCGATTGAGATCTTTTTTCCGTTGGGCTACACCGTCGATCAGGACGGCTCCACTCTTGGGCTCGTCGAGTCCACAGAGCAGACGGCTGAAGGAGCTCTTGCCGCTCCCATTCGGCCCGGTGAGCGTCACGATCTCCCCGCCTTTGAGAACAAAGTGCTCGACCTCCATCTCAAAGGGAGCGTTGAGGGCACTGCGACGTCGGATCCGCTGCACCACCAACTTCTGTGCAACAAGCGCATGATGGTGAGCCGCTACAAAGGTGGGCTTGGATAAGGGATTGGGGCGATCATCGCCACAGAGGTGGGAGAAGCGGCTCAGCGCCTGCTCAAGCGGCAGCTCGACAATCCTTTTTTCGTCCAGGAGCAGGATACGGTCAAAGAGATTAGCAAACTCATCGAGGTACCGGCTTGCCAACACAAGGACAGTCTTCTTTCCGCTTCCGATCACAGCTTTGAGGCGATCACGCCATACTGCATCAAGGTCATCGAAGACCTCGTCCAAGAGCCATAGCTTGGGATCGATCGCCTCCTGGATTGCCAACAGGACCCGTTTGCGCTCACCACCGCTGAGCTCGCTCTCATTGGCGGACCTCAGTCCCAGAAGGCCCCAATTGCCAAGGGACCGTTCGATCCGGAAATCGATCTCCGCTCGAGAAAGTCCAAGGGACTCAAGTGGGAAGGCTATCTCTTCTTCGACCGTGGTGGCGATGAACTGCTCAGCGGGGTTTTGGGCAACGTAGCCTACCTCGGTGAGCAGTTGCCACGGCTCTACGGTAGCGTTATCGCGACCGAAGATGGAGAGCGTACCGATCATCGAGCCGGGAAAGTATTTGGGACAGACAGCGCAGATGATCTTGGCAAGTGTCGTCTTGCCCTTGTCAAAGGGGGCGAGCAAGAGGACTCGCTCACCCTCCTCAATGTGCATGCTCAGATCAACAAAGAGCGGTTCGGCCTCGATGCCGTCATACCGTCGGTAGGCAAATGAGAGTGTATCAATGGAAAGGGCGCTAGCCATAGTCAGATCATGCGATGCCGGGCAATTGTGCAAAGCGTGTGGTGATTGCCCCATAGACGACCTGGTCGAGGCCCTTGAGCGCCTCGTCATCCAGGTCAGCGGTAGGGATGGGCGTGCCGATCGATACATAGGCGTCGACGATCTTGAAGTTCTTGATCCCTTCCAGGCCCGCACGCATCCCCTTGACGGTGATGGGAACGATCGTCGCCTTGGCGCGGGTCGCCAGTTTGAGGCTACCGTTTTTCAGCTCTCCGATCTCCCCGCTCTTGCTGCGGGTCCCTTCGGGATAAATGAGGACACTGCCGCCAGCCTTCAGCTTCTCAACACCCCGAAAGATTGCCTTGATTGAGTCATGGGGGCTCTTGCGTTCGATATAGACGCAGTCCAGGGCATCACACCATAGGTTGATGATCGGCATCTTCTTGATCTCCGCCTTCACGATGACGCTAGCCCACAGCCCAGCTGGTCCGACAAACGAGGCGATGTCGAGCATCGACTGGTGATTGCTCATGTAGCAGACATTCCCCCCTTCAGGAATATTCTCCTGACCGTCGACGTGGACCCTGACGCCTAAAAAGAAGCAGATGGCGCTGCCGATGAAGTGGCCGCAGCTACGGAGGTAGCGGCCTTTGCGCTCTGATCCCATCAAAGCTGCCGGCAAAAAGGCAAAGAGGGGTGAGAGGGCGAGGATTGGGATGATGAAGAGGGCCGCAAAGGCGATTCGAATCTGTTTCATGGCAGTGCTCCCCTAGTTGTACTCTTGGGTTTTGTAGAGCTTGGCATACTGACCACCCTTCTTCAAGAGTTCGTCATGCCTTCCTTGCTCCACCAGCTTGCCTTTATCGAGGACGAGGATACAGTCAGCTCCCTTGATGGTCGTAAGGCGGTGGGCGATGACAATCGCAGTCCGTCCTGCCGACAGGCGTTCAAATGCCTCGACGATCAGTTCCTCGCTTTCGGTATCCAGGCTACTGGTCGCCTCATCGAAGATCAGGATCGGAGGGTTCTTCAAGAAGACACGAGCGATCGAGATGCGTTGCTTCTGTCCCCCGGAGAGGAGCATCCCCCGCTCCCCTACCTCGGTGTCCAGACCCTTGGGCAGGGAGCGGACGAAGCTGCCCAGGTTGGCGGCGTCGAGGGCCTGCCACATCTGTTCATCGGTGGCATCGACTTGGCCGTAGCGGAGGTTCTCCCTGATCGAACCATCGAAGAGGAAGATGTTCTGCTGGACAAAGCCGATCTGCTTACGCAGCGAACTTTGGCGCACATCGAGGATATCCTGTCCATCGATGAGAATCCGCCCCGCACTGGGCTCATAGAACCGGGGGATCAGGCTGGCAAAGGTCGACTTGCCTGCCCCGCTCTCACCGACGAGGGCGACAGTCGACCCCCCTTCGATGGTGACGTTGATACCGCTTAGGATTGTAGAAGCACTGCTTTCGTAGCTGAAGTCCAGATCTTCGAAGACCACCGTCCCCTCCTTGATCTTCAGCGGTTTCGCATCCTTGGTATCCTTGATCGTCGGATCCTCATCCATGACTTGGGCAAAGCGTTCAAAGCTCGCCATGCCCTCCTGCAACTGTTCGGTGAAGTTGATCAGCCGGTCGATGGGAGGAAGGACCACGCCGACGTAGAGGATGAAGGTAACCAGGTCGTAGGAGGCAACCTTGCCATAGTAGATCAAAATGGCTCCACCGGCGATGGTAAAAAAGTAATAGAGCTCGCGAAAGAAGCCGATGCCGGCGTGGTAGGAACCCATCACCCGGTACTGGGCAACCTTGCTATCACGCAGCACATCGTTGACCTGGTTGAACTTCTTCTCCTGGAACTGCTCACGTCCGAAGGACTTCACCTCACGGATGCCGAGCAGCGAGTTCTCCACGTTGCTGTTCACATCGGCGACCGTCGAGCGGACCCGACGGAATGTCGCCTTCATCTTGTGGCCGTAGTGGATCCCGTAGTAGACCATGATTGGAAGGGGGACCATCGATACCAGGGCCAATAGCGGGTTATAGCGGAACATCAGGATGTAGGAGCCGGTGATCGTCGCCACGCTGATGATCAGGTCTTCGGGGGCGTGGTGCGCCATCTCGGTGATCTGAAAGAGGTCATTGGTGATGCGGCTCATCATGTGCCCGGTCTTGGTCTTGTCAAAGTAGCCGAAGGAGAGCTTCTGTAGGTGGGCGAAGAGCTCGCTGCGCATGTCAGTCTCCATCTTCACCCCCAGGATATGGCCCCACGTCATGCGGATATACTGGCAGATCGCCATGATGATGTAGATCAACAGCATCATGGCAAAGATGAAGATCATGTTGGAGAAGTTCTTCTCTGGAATCTCGACGCGCAGCAGCTGGCGCGTCAGCGTCGGCACCAGGATGGATAGAAGGCTAGCGATGACAGCGACGGCCATATCGAGGAAGAAGAGCCCCTTGTACGGGCGATAATAGGCAATGAAGCGCTTGAGCATCCTACTTCTTTCCCCTCCCTAGCAGCCGGGCGAAGAAGTTCTCTTTCTTCTTCTTAGGTTCAGCGGCATCAGCGATAGGCGCGCGCTCGGAGGCTGCGGCGCCGCCTTGAGGCGGTGTGGGTTTTGGCTGAGCGGCACGGCTTTGCTGCAGTGGGGTGTTTCTCGTGCCTTCGCGCCTCTGTCCGCTCTCAGGCTTCTGAACAGGCCGACGCTGGCTCTCCGTACTCTCCTTCTGGTACTGCTCCTTGTAGTAGGCAAGCCGTTCATCGAGGGAGAGGGCCTGGATCTGGGCGTAGGATTTGGACGGGGCGGTGCGCCTGCGCTGCTCGCTCGGTCGACCCTTTGTCTGCTGCTGGGCGCCTCTGCCCCCACTCTTCGGACCCTGGCGCTGACCAGTAGGCCTGGCTTGGCCGCTTGCACGACTGCGGCTCGAAGAGGGTGCAGACGGGCGACGAGAGCCGCCTCGGCCAGAGGCGCGAGCTGGGCGACGGTCAGAGGCGAAGGCGTACTCTTCGCTTCTGACCAAGTCCCTGAAGCTCTTATGGGCGCTCTTATCCTCTGTCTTGGCCACTTCATCGACATCGGGCCAGACTACAGGAATCTTCATCTGGATGTAGGCCTCGATCGCCTCGAGGTTGAAGACGTACTCCTCGTCGGCAAGGGCGATGGCAGTGCCGCTCTTGCCTGCACGAGCTGTGCGACCGATACGATGGACATAGCTTTCATAATCATCGGGAAGATCGTAGTTGACAACCATCTCAAGGTCATCGATCTGTAGACCCCGGGCGGCGACATCAGTGGCCACAAGGAAGTTCAACGACCCCTCCTTCATCCGGTCAATGGTCTGCAGTCGCTTTGACTGGACCATATCCCCCATGAGGTACTTGGCCGGATACCCATTGAGCGAAAGGCGTTTTGCCACCTCGATCGCCCGGGCCTTGGTGTTGGTGAAGATCAGGCAGTTGGTAGGTTTGTACTGCGACAGCAGGTAGAGAAAGAGGGCAAACTTCTCGCCCTTGGCGGTATGGTAGAGCTCCTGCTTGATCAGCTTGACGGTGATCTCTTCGGGCTCAACCTCGATCTCAGCCGGCTCGTTCATGAACGACCAGGCGAGGTTGCGCACCTTGGTGCCCAAGGTAGCGGAGAAGAGCATCGTCTGACGCTCGGTGCACGGCCTGAGCAGACTGAACATCCGCTGTATATCGGGGTAGAACCCCATGTCAAAGAGGCGGTCCGCCTCATCGACGACGAAGATGTCGAACTGCCTAAAATCTACTTTGTGCATCTTCTGGTAGTCGAGGATCCGTCCCGGGGTGGCGACAAAGATGTCACATCCCTTCTCGATCAGCTCATCTTGTTTGCCGTAGCCGACACCGCCGTAGAAGGCGCCGACGACCAGGTTACCTATGGACACCGATAGTTGGCGGGTATCATCCTCGATCTGTACGGCAAGCTCACGGGTGGGAGCGATGATCAGGGCCTTGGGGCTTGTCTTTCCCCCCTGCCGTGCCTTGACCACCGCCTCGAGGATCGTCAGTACGTAGATCGCGGTCTTGCCACTGCCAGTCTTTGACTGGACCATCACGTCCTTGCCCGTCAGGCTGACAGGCAGGACCTTTTCCTGTACCTCGGTACATTCGCTGAAGCCTGCTGCCTCAACGCCTTTGAGCACCTGCTCACTTAGGGGTAATGCTGAAAATTCCATTGGTTTAATGCCTTTATAGTTAATAGCTTATCTGCACAGGTAGAGAGCCGGGATACGGCTCTCTTCAAAGATAGATGAAAAGACCACTATTGTCCACCTACGCAGAACGCTTTAGCGCTCGCCCATCTCCCATGATCGGACCAGGTCCTTGATCGCCAAGGTCCGCTCATAGGTGGAGATGAACGACATCGAATCGACGCTCCTGATCGGCATCGCCGCCATGCTCGTCGCCGAGATGAAGAGCTCATCATAGTAGCCGGAGAAGAGCTCCTCCACCTGCACCGCCTCAAAGATGACCTCGATGCCCAAATGGTGGCAGGCACGGAGGACCTGCTCACGGGTGATTCCCAACAGTACCTGCTCATCGGCGGCGGTGTACAATGATCCATCCCTGAAGGCGAAGAAGTTGGAGCGTGTGCCTTCGAGGATTTGCCCATGACGATCGACCAAGAGTGCCTCAAAACACCCCTGACGCTGTGCATCGGCGAGGGCCATGTAGTTGAGCAGCAGGTTGCCGGTCTTGCAAGAGGGGATGAGCCGCTCGCCACGGTACGTCGTCACCCCTACCCCATCGGTATAGAAGAACGGCGGGTAGGTGAGAATAGGGGTTGCCGTGATGAACAAGAGCGGCTCCTCTCCACCGTACAATTGGACACGCAGCGTCGCTTCAACGATGCTGTCACTGGCGATCAGGTCAGCGACCCAGGCCCTGATCTGGTCGCTGGTGAAGGGGTGGACCAAGCCGATGCCTTCACAGGATGAGGCAAGGCGCTCGAGGTGGTCGTCAAGGTGCACGGCCCTTCCTTCCACTACCCGCAGTGATTCATAGGTGGAGAATCCGTACTGTACGGCACGGCTGGTCACCGCCACGGTGGCCTCGCTGGATGCGATCAAGGCACCATTGCGAATGGCGTGCCTTCCGATCATTGGCGTGTGGTTCATGGATATTTTATCAACTCCCTGGGTTTACTGCCGTTTGGCGGGCCTACATACCCCATCTCTTCCATCTGCTCGACGAGGCGGGCAGCTCGGTTATACCCGATCTTCAGGCGCCGTTGCAAATATGAGGCACTGGCGCTCTTGCGTTCGACCACGATAGATAGAGCCTCTTCCATCAACGCCTCGTCGTCGTTGATGTCCACCCCATCGCTCGACCCATCGCCAGCTGCCTTGGGCTCATCCTCTTCGAAGAAGGATTCGTCGATATAGTCTGGCTGTCCCTGCTTACGCACGAAATTCACGATATCTTCGACCTCCTGGTCGCTGAGGAAGGAGCCCTGGATCCGCACCGAAGCCGGTTCGGTGTTGCTCTGATAGAGCATGTCACCGCGACCGAGGAGCTTCTCCGCCCCCATCTCATCGAGGATGATCCGGCTATCGGTCGCACTGGTCACCGCAAACGCAATCCGGGTGGGGATGTTATTCTTGATGACGCCGGTGATAACATCGACCGAGGGGCGCTGGGTAGCCAGCACCAGGTGGATTCCCACCGCCCGGCTCATGGCAGCGAGGCGGCTGACCTTCGTCTCCATCTCCTTGCCGACCAGGTGCATCAGGTCGGCGAACTCATCGATGATGATGACGATGTAGGGCAGCCTCTCACGCGCTAGGGCGTTCGCCTTGATCTTCTCGTTATAGCCGATGATGTTGCGTACCCCGATGCCCTGCAAGAGCCGATAGCGGCGGTCCATCTCATAGAGGGCGAAGTCGAGCGCCTTGAGCGTCCGTTTTGCGTCGGTGATGACCGGCGTCAACAGGTGTGCAATCCCATTGTAGATATTCAATTCAACGATCTTGGGATCGACTAGGATCAGGCGCACATCGCGAGGGGCGCGGGTAAAGAGGATCGAACAGATCAGCGAGTTGACGCACACACTCTTGCCGCTGCCGGTGGAGCCGGCAATGAGTAGGTGCGGGCTCTTGACCACGTCGATGACCACCCCACGGTTGAGCAGATCGCGTCCAAGGACCATCGGTACCCCATAATCCGCTTTCAAGAAGCCGAGCATCTCCCGAAAGCCGATGATGTCGCGTTTTTGGTTGGGTATCTCGACCCCTACGGCGCTTTTGCCGGGAATCGGGGCTACAATCCGCACCTGCGTCGCCGCCAGTGCCAAGGCTATGTTGTCAGCGAGATTGGCAATCGCATTGACCCGGATTCCTGGGGCAGGCAAGAGCTCGAACATCGTAACCGTCGGCCCTCGCACAATGTTGGTCAATTCAACTGAAATGGAGAATTGTGCCAGTGTTGCCACCAAAAGCTCTCCGCGCTTGATCGTCGGAGCATCGACGACATCGCCGATCTTCTCGTAGGCACTGAGCATCGACTCCGGCGGGAACTTGTAGCCGATCGCACCTCTGAGCAGTGCACTGCTCCCCTCTGCCCGCACCAGGCCCCCGATACCGCTTGAACTCTCAAGCCGATCATCCTCCTCGGCTCCTTGGCTCTCACGCTGGCCTTGGCTCTCTTTAGCCTTGGCGGTAGCCGCCGGCAACACGACCGACTCTTCAGGCTGTGGTGTCTGCTGCACCTCGCCGACGGTCACCGCCACGACCCGTTCCTTGACGACCATCGAGGGCTGCTGGCGCCCATCGTGCTCCTTGACTGATTCGGCGAGCATTCCCTTTGCCTGTCCGGTGGGGCGCACTCGTTCTGCCTTTGCCTTCTTCTGTGGTTTACCGATCGCCTCCAACGCTCCTACCAGAAAGCCTGAGAGGTGATCACCCTTCTCTTTATCCTTCTTTTCGGGCGCCTTTACGGCTAGCTCCTGTTGCCGCTGCTCAAGGATGCTCACCCCGTTGTTGCGCTTACGCTCCTCATTGAGGGTGTGAAGGGCACTGGTGGAGAGTCTGCCAAGCTCAGCGTCACTCGATGGTGGCCCCAACTTCTGCCCCTCGTCGTAGGATGGGGTGTGGGGACGGGAGAAGCTCTCCAGCGTCGGTATTTCAACAACATCAAAGGGTGAGCGCTCCGTCTCACGTGGCGCTGTCGCCACCTCACTGATCTTCTCTGGTTTTCGCTTGCCGCGCCTCGGGCTCTTGGCTGCCTTCGTTCGCGTACGGCGCTTGCGTTCGGCTCGGATACTCTTGACTTGGGTGAGCATGTCGGCGATGAGCACGGACGCGATGAGCAGCGCCATCTCGGCGAGGAAGGCGATGACCACCTTCAGTGATGCACTGCGTTGGCTATCGCTGACAGAGAGCAGGTACGATGACAAGAGCGGGCGGCTGGACTCGACGACCATATGGCTGAGGGTGTACAGCGTATACGACATGCCAAGCGCAAGGGGGATGATGATAAGAAAGATGCGCTTGCCAC
>LVBE01000150.1 GCA_001603105.1 Spirochaetales bacterium Spiro_03 | reverse complement strand
CGGCAAGATGGTGCTCGGCTACTTCGGCAAGACCCCAGTCGCTCCCGATGCCGAGGTCGTCAAGGCATGTGAGGAGGCGATGGGATTGAAGCCGACGACCGAGAAGGTCGTTGACCTCAACGACAAGGACCCCACCAAGGGCATCAAGGCTGCCACCGATATGCTCAAGGCCGAGGGCCTTCCCGTCACCGATGAGAACATCTTCATCGCCGCCTCCTGCAAGGAGAAGGGAATCCTCTACCTCACCGGCAAGGCCCAGCCCAACGGCATCTACAAGATCGACCGTGAAGAGGAGGCCGCCAAGAAGAAGGGTGAGTACACCGTCAGCGTCGGCGGCAAGGCCTACGGCGTCAAGCTTGGCGCCAACAAGGCCACCGTCAACGGCATCGAGTATCCCATCACCGTCGGCTTTGGTATCGACGAGGGGGCCATTGAGGCTTCCAAGGGTACCCAAAGTTCCGCCGGCCCCGTTGCCTCCAACGCCGAGGCCACCAGCGTCAAGGCTCCGATGCCCGGCTTGATCCTCCGCGTCGAGGTCAAGGAAGGGCAACAGGTAGCCAAGAACCAGCTCTTGCTGATCATGGAAGCGATGAAGATGGAGAATGAGATCTACGCCCCCTGTGCAGGCGTGGTAACCAAGATTTCTGTGACCCAGGGCCAGCAGATGCAGAGTGACGACGAGTTGCTCGTCATCGGCTAAAGGGGTAGACGACTATGATTGGTGCTTCGTTTAGACAACTGTGGCAGTCCACCGGACTCTATGGGTTTATGGGGCTTGCCGAGGGCTTTGGCCTGGGCAACCTCATCATGATCCTTGTCGGCTTCGTGCTGCTGTACTTGGCGATCAAGAAGGGCTTTGAGCCGCTTCTTTTGATCCCGATCGGCTTTGGCTGTATCCTCAGCAACATCCCGCTCGGCTTCATCAGTGGCGTAGACCCGGTGACCGGCGATGCCGGCTTCATCAAGCAGCTCTTTGACATGGGTATCGCCACCGGGCTCTTCCCGATCCTGATCTTCATGGGCGTTGGTGCGATGACCGACTTCGGACCTCTGATCGCCAACCCCAAGACGCTGCTGCTCGGAGCAGCTGCCCAGCTGGGTATCTTCGTCGCCCTCATCGGCGCTCTTGCCCTCTCCTTCATCCCGGGCATCCACTTCGATCTCTTCGCGGCGGGCTCCATCGGGATCATCGGAGGGGCGGACGGACCGACGGCGATCTATGTGACCAGCCGCCTCAAGCCTGACCTCCTCGGCCCGATCGCCGTCGCTGCCTACAGCTACATGGCCCTCGTGCCGATCATCCAGCCGCCGATCATGCGCCTGTTGACCACCGAGGAGGAGCGCAAGATCAAGATGGTGCAGCTCAGGCCGGTATCCAAGCTGGAGAAGATCCTCTTCCCCATCACGGTACTCGCTACCTGTGCAGTCCTTCTGCCGTCAGCCACCCCGCTCATCGGATCGTTGATGTTCGGCAACCTGGCCCGTGAGACCGGCGTCGTCGACCGCCTCAGTGACACGATGCAGAACGCGTTGATGAACACCGTCACCATCTTCCTCGGCCTCTCGGTCGGCTCTAAGATGGAGGCGCGCCTCTTCCTCAACCTCAACACCCTCGGCATCCTGATGCTGGGCATGGTCGCCTTTGGTCTCGGGACTGCAGGAGGCGTGCTCATCGCCAAGCTGATGAACAAGCTCGACCCCAAGCACCCGGTCAACCCGTTGATCGGTAGCGCCGGTGTCTCCGCTGTCCCGATGGCCGCCCGCGTCTCTAGCAAGGTCGGCCAGGAGGCAGACCCGCAGAACTTCCTGCTCATGCACGCCATGGGACCGAACGTCGCCGGTGTCATCGGCAGCGCGGTCGCCGCAGGAGTGTTGCTCGCAGTCATCCCCTTCATGATGGCGTAGAGCACACGCTCGTACATTCCACAGGCTGTCCGGTCGGACAGCCTGTTTTCTTACCTTTAAGTACAACTATCTTG
>LVBE01000149.1 GCA_001603105.1 Spirochaetales bacterium Spiro_03 | reverse complement strand
GGCAAGCAGAAGTACCGCTCCCTCAGTATAAAGGCCGCGTGTCCCATACGCAACACATTTTTTCACGATATAAAAAACAGTGAAATTATATTTCACGTGCGTGCGTCGGTGAGAATGCTCCTCGCTCCGAGAAAGTCCTTGTAGATGCCCGGTGTCGAACCCTCGATGACAGTCGCACCGACTGCCTTCGCATAGAATTCAGCCGGCCCTACCCCACCGATGATCGCATAGGCGTAGCCCGCTGCCCTCATCGCTTCAAGGCAGGCGAGCAGCAGCGCCTTGCCGATGCCCATGCCTTGCTTGGCATCGAGTACCCGCGTCGGACCAAAGAAATTTGGGGCGGTTGCGTCATAGCACGCATAGCCGATGATCGTCTTGCCCTCGGTGGCGACATAGAGGGAGATCGGGGTATTGGAGAAGCACACATCCGCCTCCCCTCGGGCCGAGATCGAGGAGTGCTCCTCGATCCAGGAGAGGATCCGCACTTTGTCCGGGGCCATCGCCCGGCGGATTTGGATTCCACGTGAGGCCAAGGCCTCGACCAACGCCCCACTGGGGGGCAGCTCATAGAGCTTGACCAACATATCAGGCATCGAGACCTCCAAGACTGACGGGAAGTTTCCCTTCTGCGATAAATTCACCTCTCAAGAAGCGAGCGATGACCTCAGCGACAGTATCGGTGAAGGAGTAACAGGCAACGGTGGTGATGCGCTCATCGACGAGGGCAAGGTCATAGGGGTTGCGCAGCGCCAGGCAGATCGCATTGGTTGAGGCAAACCGATTGACCAATGCAATCTGGCCACGGTTGAGGTGCCCGTTGTAGGTTGCCAGCACGACTGAGGTGGCTCCATGGGCTGTCTTGAGGATCTGCTCGATCTCAGATTCATCTGGATTGTCACCACAGATGATGTACGGACTGTCAAAGCGCTCTCCCATGATCCGGCTGAAGGCATTCGCCTCGGCACCCTTGGCGGTATTGGTGGTCCGAAAGAGGCGCGGGCCGATGAAGATCGGCCGGTCGGTGAGGACGAATGAGCGGTCATTGACAACGGTGATGGTCTGCCGGTGGAGGTGCAGGTTCTCAGCTCGATGGGATGGCGAATCGACCACTGACAGCGGCGGCCGCTCAAATGAGTCGAGCATGGCTTTGGCAGCGAGGATCTTTTGTGTCGATGCCTTCAGCTCCTCGATGTCGATTCTCCCTTCCTCTATAGCCGCTTCGACCGCCTCTACCGCTGCCATGCCCAAGTCGATATGGTGGCTGATGCACGCCAGGTCAACTCCCGCAGCGAGGGCTGCGACACACCCCTCGACGGTACCCCAGTGGCGGGCGATGGCATCCATTTCAAGGCAGTCAGTGAAGACCAAGCCCTTGAACCCCATCTCCTGTTTGAGCAGGCCGGTGATGATCGCTCGGCTCATCGTCGCCGGCACCAACTGCGGTTCGAGGGATGGAAAGAGGATATGGCTGCTCATCACCGCCTGTACGCCATCGGCGACCGCGGCCCTAAAGGGGGCAAGATGCTCGGCCAGGGTTGTCCGATCTCCCTCGACCTTCGGCAAGGCGACGTGGCTGTCCAGGTGGGTATCGCCGTGGCCGGGAAAGTGCTTGGCCGTTGCCATCACTCCGCCTTGCTGCAAGCCCTCGATCATCTTGGAGGCGTAGGTGATGACTGTCTGGGCACGATCTGAGTAGGAGCGTACCCCGATGACCGGGTTATTGGGATTGGAGTTCACATCCACCGAGGGGGCAAAATCGACATTCACCCCCATGGCGCGCAGCTCTGTGGCGGTGATGAAGCCGGCTCGGTAGGCATTCTCCTCTGCCCCGCTCGCTGCGATGGCCATCGCACCGGGCACGTTGGTGCAGTCCGGAGACAGGCGCGTAATCATTCCTCCCTCCTGGTCTATGCCAATCAGCGCCGAGGTGCCGCACGCCTCCTTGACCAGGGCCTGGATCTCGGCCGTCAGGGCAGCGAGCTGCTCCTTGCTCTCGATGTTGTGGGCGAAGAGGATGACGTTGGCTATCTTGTGGGTTTGGATCGCCTCTCGAAATTCATCACTCAATTGTGGTTTTGGAAATCCACAGACCAGGTGCTGGCCAACCAGCTGTCTCACACTCATCCGCTCAACATCAACGATAGTATTCATATGCACGCTTCTCCCGTTCAAAGGTCTCTGAATCAGATCGTGCAGACCAAAGAATCTCTTCGACCTGCGCCCCTTCCATCATAGCACATGGAAAGCCCGCCAGACGTTCAAAGGTTGGCAACCATCCAAACTCCTCGCCAAAGAGGTTCTTGACGGTCGCGATCACTCTAACGGCACTCTCGAAGGGCCTGAAACGATGATGGTCGGTGATGTGGGCGTATAGGCCGTGGCACAGCTGGCCAGCCCACTTGCTCGCTGTCGGCACAAAGGAGACCGGGGTGAAAACCACCCCCTCTAGGCCCAGTCTCTCCACCTGTGAGCACAGCAGCAGGCGGTCGATATAGGGGGCGCCGAAGAGCTCGAAGGGGGCGCTGGTCCCCCGTCCCTCACTGAGGTTCGTTCCCTCCAAAAGGCAGAAACCTGCGTAGCAGAAGAGCCCGTCACAGTGGGCGAGCGCCGGGCTGGTCATCACCCACGGTCGCCTGAGCTCTCTCCATGTCATCGATCGTTGCCACCCCTCGACCCATGCCACGCTGTAGGGGCCTGAGTAGCCATAGACAGCGCGCATCCAGTGGCCCAGCTCCCCGATCGTCAGGCCATAGCGGCTTGGCAGATCCCGTGGGCCGACAAAGCTCTCATACTCTGCCTTCAGCAGCACTCCCTCAACCCGCTCTCCTCCGAGTGGGTTGGGCCGGTCAAGTACCAAAGTCGGGATCTCCAGTGCCAGGATCTGGCGCAGTGTTGAGATATAGGTGTAGAAGCGCAGCCCGACATCCTGGATATCGAAGATGATGAGGTCGATGTCATCAAAGCGCCTAGGATCCAGGCCAAGACCCTCTCCTTGATAGAGGCTACGAACCATCAGGGCGCTCTCACTGTCGACACTGTCGTCGAAGCGGTCGCCGGCTGCGACCTGCCCGCCAAGGCCGTGTTCGGCAGCGTAAAGGGCGACAAGATCACACGCCTGTGCGACCACATCCTTACTCCGTCTGTATGCAGAGTCAAAGGCGCTGTCATTGGTCACCAAGCCAATACGCTTGCCGCCAAGATCCAGGTCAGAGATTCGATCCAATCCTATTCTCATCTTCTGCTCCCGTTCGTAGCATACCACAACAGCTGTCAGAGACAAGCTTTCCCTTGCTTCCGTGAACCGCCTCTTCCATACTAGAGCCATGGAGACGATCTACATCGGCATTGACGGCGGAGGGACCCGTACCCGGGTCGGCATTGCCAAGGCTGACCGCACCTTCCTTGACCGCAGGGAGGCCAAGAGTTCGAATATCTACGCAGTGGGCGAAGAGCGAGCCCAGCACCACGTCCGTTCGCTTCTGGACGAGGCGCTCGCACCCTACAGCGGCGCTTTGATCGGCGGCTGTTGCTTTGCCAGCGCCGGCCTTGGACGCCCCGCAGAGCAAGAGGTGTGGCGAACGTTCTTCGACTCCTATTTTGGAGGACGTGTGCACACGCTCTTGATCAGCGATGCACTGGCCCTCTTGGCCGGCACCCTGCCTCAGATGGCAGGGCTCTGTCTCATCAGCGGCACCGGCTCGATCTGCATCGGACGAAACCGTGGCGGGAGTCTGGTACGCAGCGGAGGCTTTGGCACCATCCTCGGTGACGAGGGCTCTGCCTGGTGGATCGCCAAGGAGGCGATCAGGCGCAGCCTCCTGGCCCGACAGGGGCGTGAGAGCCCGACGATCTTGGGCGAGGCGATCAGAGCATGGCTCGATGTTGCTGAGCTTGAAGCGACCATAGGATGGGCCAATGCCAAGGAGCGGACCAAGGACCAGATCGCCGCCCTTGCCCCCATCGTCACCGACGCGGCTTTGGGAGGTGACCAGGTAGCTCTCCACATCATGGATGAGGCGATTGCCCATCTCACTGAATTGGTAGAGGCAACTGAGCGCCGCCTTCCCCCCTCCTGGCCCCACCATCTCGGCCTTGGAGGGGGTGTGCTGGAGAGGGACCGCTATATCAAAGATCGCCTGAGAAAGGAGCTCTCTAGGAAGTGGACCCTCTTTGAAGGCAGCGATGCAGCCCTCAAGGGGGCGATCGCCATGGCAATGGATGACCCCCATCTACGCTGAGCTCATTTGCACTTCATGCCGTGTGGAGCTCCGTTCATCCTCTGTGAAAGAACATGATGTAATAGATGGGGAGGTAGGTGACGCTTGCCTTGGTGGTGACCTCTCGTTCATTGGAGAGGACAAACGCTCTTTTGATACCATACCCGTCGTTGTTGATAAAAGAGTTCAACGCACTGTGGATGCTGTAGTCCTTGCCCGACTTCACTAAGATTGGAACAGTTGAAAGACTCTCATAGTCGTCGATGAGGAAGTCAACTTCTCCCCTGTTGCGGTTGTCATAGTAGTAGAGTGCATGGCCATGGGCTATGAGCTCACTGGCCACCACGCTCTCATACACCGATCCGAGGTTGATGCTTCGCTCATTATCAAGGATGGCGCGGATATTGTTGCCGTATAGAATGCCTGAGAGGATCCCCACATCATTGAGGTAGAGTTTCAAGAGATTCTTCCCACTTGACTCAATCAGCGGGAAAGAGGGATTTGCAATTGCTTGTACCCCCAGAGCAATGCCTGCACTGAGCAGATATTCAAATTCATCCTGATAATCACCAAACGTTTTCCCTCGTTTACCTTCGATCCTCTGTGCTATAACCCGTTTCTTCTTGTTCTCCATATTCGAGGGGATCAATTCGTAGATCCGTCTGATCTTGTACTTGCCACGCAAGCAGCCCCAGGCCGTTGGCCTGGGGCGTTGTATGGGCAATCACTGTGCGATCACAAAAGAGCCTAGGCTCTAGAGCAGCGCCTCGATTGCTGAGCTGACCTTCTCCAGATCCTGGCTGGGCTCAAACCGAGCTACGACGTTCCCTGCACGGTCCACCAGGAACTTGGTGAAGTTCCACTTGATGTTGCTGTTGTTCTGGTAGTCGGGATCACGCTCAGCCATCAAGCGCTCGAGGATCGGGGTGAGCTTGTGGTTCTTATCAAAACCAGAGAAGCTCTTCTTGCTCTTCAAATAGGTGTACAAGCCCAGTTCGCCAGGTCCATTTACCTCGATCTTTCCAAATCGGGGGTACGTGGTCCCATGGGTGAGGGTGCAGATCCGATCGATCTCATCGATCGATTCCGGTGCCTGTTCCTTGAACTGGTTACAGGGAAAATCAAGGATTTCAAACCCCTTTGCGTGATACTTCTTGTATATCTTCTCCAGCTCTTTGTACTCGGGGGTGAAACCACACTGTGTGGCGGTGTTGACGATCAACAATACCTGGCCTTTGTATGCACTGAGGTCGGTCTCTGTGCCGTCCTTTGCGGGAACCTTGAATTCATAAAGTGACATATCTTCCTCCTATTTAGTTGCTTTCAATTATATTTTGGACAACTCTTATCAGTACTGTAGTACGCACGCTTCATATTGTCAAGGGTCGTTCTCTTGTCAAGGCTCCAGTAATTCATGTATTTTTACCCTATGGACTATCGATAGGAGGCTCCATATGAAACGCATTCTCACTATTTTCATCATTCTTTCCACCCTTGCTCTGCCCATTATGGCGCGTCCTTCCTCATATGCAGCAGGAGCTCAGCTCGGTTTCGCATCAACTGGAGTAGTAGCTGACCTGGAGTTTGGGCCGGTAGCCTTGAACATCGGAGCAAACTTCCCTGCCGGCATCGCATACATCAAGCATCTGGCCGGAGGTGACGAGTGGGGGTTGGCCAACAGCCTCTTCACCATGACCACCGACCTTACCTATCCCATCAGCCTCGGCGAAGACTTCAGCTTGAAGGTAGGAGTAGGCAATACCCTCTTCACCAACTTCTCAGAGTCTGCACTCGGATTCGCAGGAGTTGTAGTCAGAGGGGAGTACTGGATCACAGGCGGCCCATTCGGGCTCTTTGCCAAGATTGACCTACCCTTCTTTCTGTATGCAATTGGGGACACTGTTGCTAGCAGTGGCTTCAGCCACGGCCTACCTCTTGTTGGAATCTTCACCTCTACGGTCGGAATGCTCTACTCATTCTAACATTTCGGCTTTATTGGCGATCGGATACTACGCATCCAAGAAAATCAACAGCAACGCCACTATATGGTGACGGCCCTCCCCTTCGCCCTCAAGCTCGTCAGAGGCTGGGACTAGAGCGCCGACTTCCTCATCATCGCGGCCCTACAGCCGCCGCCTATTCATGTTGTTTCCGCCTTCTCGATGGTATATTCTATCTCTATGCTCTCCAACATCCTGGCAACACTTCCAATCCTCTTGCTCTTCATCCTCGGCATGCTGCTGCGGCGCACCTCGCTCTTCGATGGGCGTACCATCGACCAGATAAAGGCCTTTGTCCTCACCTTCTGCTTGCCGGCCCTGCTCTTTGAGTCCTTCCTCGGCCTGGATGTAGGGTTGAGCGAGAGCGTGGCCATCATCTTGATCTACCTGCTGTGCCTACTACTCTATGCCGTAGGTCTCTTCATCACTCGCCTCTTTCACATCCAAAGCCCCTACTTTGCCCAGCTGATGACCGGCTTTGAGGTCGGCATGCTCGCCCTTGCCCTCTTCTCTGCCATCTACGGCCCTTCGCACCTCTATGCCATGGCCTTCGTCTCAATCGGACAGACACTCTTCGTCTTCACCATTCAAAGTTCGACACTGGCGTCGATCGGCAGCGCCAAGCGACCATCGCTTACTCAGATAGTCCGCCAATTCGTCACCAGCCCCATCTCGTGGGCTATGGCTGGGGGTATCATCGCCAGCCAGCTCACACTGACTAGCGGCTGGACACGGCTGCTCTCTCCTCTTGGAGATACGATCCACTACCTAGGTCTGGTGACCGTTCCAATGATCACCATCACCATCGGGTGGTCGCTTGCGATTGAGGCGAACGTGCTTGCCAAATCGCTTGTCACCATCGCGGTACGCAAGGCGATCGGCATTCCGCTGGCCCTGCTCTTCAACCACTACATCATCATCGGATTGTTGAAGATGGAGCCTATCTTTGCCAAGGCGATGCTGGTCATGGTCCTCTGCCCACCTCCCTTCGTAATCGCCGCCTACATGAGCCAGGATGACCAACAGGAGAGTGCATACGTGAACACCACCCTCTCGGTGGATACCGTGGTCTCGATTGTGCTGGTGATGATCGCTACGACCGTGTGGCGCTAATCAGCGGTTGATCCAGTACTCCTCAGGTACAGGGTTGGCTCCCTCCCAGATGATCTGGCGGAAGTGGACCGGGTCGGTATTGCCCTCGGTATTGACGAAGAGGACCTGACTGTCCTTGTTCAGCCCCAGTGCATCCTTCAGATCCTTCAGCTCAGAGTACTGCATGATCGAAGCGAAGGCACCCAGGGTCACCGCCCCACTCTCGCCGCTGATGATCAATGGATCGCCGGCAAGCGGGGTCGCGTACATGCGCATCCCCTTGGCGGCGATGTAGTCAGGGACCATCAGGTAGGCATCGGTGAGCTCGCGCAGCAAGTCCCAGGCAATCGGGCTCGGGTCGCCACACGCCAGGCCTGCCATGATGGTGTCCAAAGCTCCGGTCACCGATCGCGGCGCTTTCTCGTTGGCCAGGGCACTTTCAAAGATACAGGGCGCCTTGTCAGGCTCGACAACGATGCACTTGGGAGCCTCCTGACCAAAGAGGGCGTGGTAGAAGCCGATGATGGAGGCAGCAAGGGCCCCAACACCGGCCTGGATGAAGATGTGTGTCGGCTTGACGATTCCCATGCCGGAAAACTGCTCCTGTGCCTCAGCGAACAGGGTCAGGTAGCCTTGCATGATCCAAGTAGGGATCTCGGTGTAGTTGTCCCAGCTCGTATCACTGACGACGACCCAACCGTTGGTCTGGGCATCCAAGGCGACCTGGCGCACCGCATCGTCGTAGTTGCCATCGACGACGACTACCGTAGCGTCATTGCTCTTGATGGCATCGATGCGCCGGGCACTGGTCTCACGGTGGACGTAGATGACGCACTTGAAGCCGAGCTTCTTCGCCGCCCAGGCAATCCCACGGCCGTGGTTGCCGTCGGTGGCGCTGGCGAAGGTGATGTCTCCGACCTTCTCCTTCACCTCCTCGCTTGCCAGGTAGGCGAACGGGGTATCTTCGCCGAGGATCCCGAGCTGCTTTTGCAGGTAGCGGTACAGGGCGAAGGACCCGCCGAGGACCTTGAAGCTGTTGAGGGTGAGACGGCTGGACTCATCCTTGGTCCACAGCCCTCCGACCTCGAACATCGCAGCAAGGCTAGGAAGCCCTTGCAGCGGACTCATGCGATAGCCTGGAATCTGACGGTGGAAGCGGCGGGCACAGTTGACATATTTCATCGAGAAGAGCTCTTTGGCCAATGTAACGTCCTTCTCTCGGCGATCACGGACAATGTAAGAAATCTCCTGATGTGTACCAACCATAGTGTCCTCCATAAATACGGGTTCTCGGCATTTTATTCCGTACGAACTGGCCAATTCAGTAATTTTGTATCAACTAATTGCTGATATAGTGAATCTAGCCAATGATACCATGAAGTGACAGTGCTGTACAACTGTAAAAGACCGACCCCTACCGATGGTAACGCTCATCGGTGATGGTAATAGGAGGAGCCCCAGAGCTCGCAATGATGCGCCCATCGGCGGTGAACATAATCGCCTCCACCCCATCGAGGCCTTCCACAAGCGCCAAGCCCCGCTGAGGACCCAAGGCAAAGAGTGTGGTAGAAAGCGCGTCGGCAAGAAAGGAGCTCTTGGTGATGATCGAGGCGCTGATGAGCTCATTCTCCACCGGATAGCCTGTGGTGGTATCGAGGATGTGGTGGTAGGTCTCCCCTTCCAGGACAAAGAAGCGCTCATATGGGCCGCTGGTGACCAGGCTCGTGTCGTCCAGTTCGACGATCAGGGCATAGGCTCCCCGCTCAGACTCGGGGTCCTGAATGCCGATCTTCCATAGCGAACCGTCAACTTTCCTGCCGACGGTCAACACATTCCCCCCGAGGTTGACGATCGCCGATCTCACCCCGTGTTCGACGAGCAGGCGCGCAGCCTCATCGGCGGCGTAGCCCTTGGCAATTGCCCCGAGGTCGAGCACCATCCCCTCATCGGCGAGGAAGATCGTCTCTTGTTCCTCGTCAAGGACCACCCGCTGCCAACCCACCAGACCAAGCAGACGGGCGATCTCTTCATCATCGGGCCGTCGGGGACTATCGCCGCCGATCCCCCATGCCTGAACCAAGACGCCCACCGTCGGGTCAAAGGCCCCCGAGGAGAGGCGGGCGATCTCAAGAGCCTTCTTGACCACCAAGAAGGTGTCTGAAGAGACAGCGACAGCCTCTTTGCCCGCAGCACTGTTGACGCGTGCGATTTCGCTTGTTGATAGGTGGAGGCTCATGTGCTCCTCGATCTCCTTGATCCGGGCAAAGGCAGCGCGAAATGCCGCATCAGTGGGTGTATCGTAGATGGTGATGCGGCACACCGTGCCGAGCATCAGAAAGGATTGGGACTGTGGATCTACACGTTTTTTGGAACACGAGGTAAAGAGGAACACTATGATGATGGCGACGATGGTGATGCGCTGTCTGAACTGTCTCATATAGGGCGATTATGATTTGATTGGACGTCAATTGCAACCGTCGCACTCGGGCTTTGGACTACCACGCTTCAATGAAAGAGCCGAAAAAGAGAATGCTGCTACTACGTCTATTGTCAAAGAGCAAGTGCTCAAAGTCCTGTTGTTTCTTTTTCAGATCTGTGTGTTCCAATAATTCAAACAACGAGGCTTTCAACTGCTCCTTGCTCCTGATGCCAAGCTTTTTCTCCAAAAAAGCGTAGCAAGGGTCACTCCGCTGAAGCAGAAATAGTGCATCGTAGAAATCCCTGCCCTTGGCTCTGGAGAGCAGTGCTGATTGTTTCATCGCAGTGAGAACCTGTATCGGTGGAGCTGGGAATGGGAAGTAATACCCCATGCTCCGTATGAAGACAGTCTGGGTATCGTAGATAAAGCCCTGATCCTGCATCTCTACCTTCACCATGAATCGGGCATTGCGATATCCACTTAAACCCAAGGAGAGTAGGAGCTCTGTTCGTAGCATCTTTCACATATTTCGCATCTTTCCCAAAAGCCGCATTCCACGCCTCCAAACGCCGGTCTGCCTAGAAAAGATGCGAATAATGTTCCGTCAAGCCAACCCACATAATCTTGCCAGCATCTCCGAATCGTTCTCCCAATCAGGTTCTTCCTGCATCTCCGGGGTATCCTTCTCCATCTCTCCAATCGCTTCTCTCAGGAGGTCTACATCACAGGCCGCATAGACGTTGGTTGTCTGTAGATTGGCATGTCCGAGGAACCGGCCGATCAACGGAAGTGGGACCTTCGCTCTCAGCAGATGGGTTGCTCGCGAGTGACGAAACTGGTGTGGGGTGACCCTGTCGGGCACCAAGGGGTTGTCGAGGCGGGCCGCCTGGGCATGTTTTCGCACGATGCGCTCGGCATTGCCGATGGACATCCGGTTGCGCACCCCATGGATGACGGTGAAGAACACCCAGTCGTCCGGCTGTCCGCTCCCACCATCAAACCATCTATCCAAATAGCGCTGCAAAATAGCGGTCGTCCGCTCCCCGATGGGTACCTCCCTCACCTTCCTTCCCTTGCCGTGCAACCTGACGCTCGAGCCGGAAGCATAGATGTTGAGGTCGCGTATGCGCAGGCCCAGCATCTCGGAGACCCTCGCTCCGCTGTCGTACATCAAAGCCATCAAAGCCAGGTCACGGCAGCCGAATCTCGAATCGTCTGGCGAGGCGAGGATACCCTTGAGCGCCTCCTCCCGCAGCCAGCCCACCATCGGCTTCTCCGCCGTCGCCATCGGGATGGAAAGGACAGCCGAGCCCCATGCGGTGAGCTCGAAGTCGCAGTCCATCACGTAGCGAGCATAACTCTTCAGGCATGCCAGGCGTTGGTTCCTGGTCGCCTTCGAGCAGCCCCTGCGTTCCACCCAGCCAAGGAAATCAAGGAAGAAGTCGCGGTCGGCATCCTTGAAGCAGAACTTGTAGAAGCACTTGCCGCTCCGCTCTTCAACAAAGCTGCGCAGCAGGCGCATGCACCCCCGGTAGGAGGCAATGGTGCACTCGCTGCGCCCCAGCTGGCCATGCAGGTGCTCGCAGAGGAAATCGCCACAATGGGTGAACAGCGGCTGCCTCAAATGGTTCGATTGTTGCATCATCGGGCTGCCTCCTCGGGATAGAGGTGCGCAAAGAGCTTGTCCCCTTCACGGATCAGGGGGAACGCGGAGTCCACCAGATGGATGTAATGGTAGGTCTCCTTCAGCGATGAATGGCCCAAGAACGCACTGAGATAGGGTAGCCACTGGCTGTAGTCCTCTTTCTGGCGGTACCACTCTTCAAGCTTGCGTACCACAAAGGTGTGGCGGAAGCTCTGGATGGACGGCTTCTTGTCCACCGTCTGTGCATACCCGGTCATCTGCCAAATCCTGTCGAAATGCTTGGCTAGGCTGGTTCTCCCAAACGGTGTCCCCAGGACATCGGTGACGAAGAGGTGCGTACGCTCGGGCACCCGCCGCGCCACCTCGAGGCTGTAGGCCCTGGTGACTTCCAGAAGGTCTACCGGCAGGTACACGACACGGTCCTTGAGGCATTTGGCCATCCGTATCTCGACCCGTCCGCTGGCGAGGTCGACGTCGCCGCATTTAAGATCCCTTACCTCGCTCAGGCGCAGCCCGAGGCAATGGTAGAAGCGGAATATGACCGGTAGCGCCAGCTCGACGAGCGGGCTTTTGACCTCATACTGCTCACAACAATCGAAGAATGCAATCAACTCCTCGTCTCGGAAGACGTGGGGCTTCACCGGAGGGGCGGCCGGACACGCTGGTGCGATGTAAGCCTCATGGCCCCGAGAGATGAGGAACAGGGCGAATTGCCTGATGAGGCTCACGCGCTTGACCCGGTAGAGGGCACCTTCGGTGGGACGCTGTACCGACCAGGCCTGGACGGTCTTGCGGGTGAGGACCGGCTCGGCAAGGCCCGACTCGATGCACAGCAGGTCGAAGAACTTGAGCATTTCCCTCTCTGTCTCATACTTGAAGCCGCTTGCGACCTTCTGGGCGATGAATTCATCGAGCAGGGGGGCGAAGACACTCCGGTATGCCACCTCCTGCCTGGGATGCGCCTCGTTGAACCGGGTCTTCGGTATGGAGACGGCAAGGCCCTTGCCGACCTTCATGAAGATCAGAAGCTCGCGGACCGCATACGTGTAGTCCTTGTAGTTCGGGGAGGACGCCCGCCACCGGTGCCATTGCCGTATGAAGGGGTCGGTCACATCGCAAAGATGACGCACCCGTTGCTCACAGCAATACTTGTCGAATGACTTGAGCGCAAGATCCTCACCGATGTACTTGAGTCCTTGGGCCCTCTTGATGCCGACGAATTCAACGATGTAGGGGGCGAGGATGCTGCGCACCTTGTACTCCTGCTTCACGGGAACCGGCAGCACGTAGCTGTCCTTGTGGACCGAAGCGAGGAATGCCGAGAATTTCCTCATAATGCGAAGCAGCTGCTCCCTCTCGTACCTGGTGCGGATGGAGAGCGTCTTGATCCAATCGTCGATGAACCGCTCGGTGAAGCAGGGCTCCTCAAGCCCCTGCTCCCCACAATACTCATCGATGATGCGCAGAAAGCGTCGGTTCCTGCCGTAACGATCATCCTGGGAAGGATTGGATTCGATGTATCGTCGCAGGTACGGGCCGACCACGCTTGCATGGAAAGCTCCGGCGGAGGTGTGGGTGTTCATGCTGTTCATCACGACACCCCCGGTTTGCCTACCAGGCTGAGGTCCAGCGCACAGCGTGCCATCCTCTCTTCGTCAAGACTCAGGTATGGTGAGATGGACTCGGGGCTCGAGTGGCCCAAAATGCTGGAGACCAGCTCATGCTTCACTTGGCTCCTGAGCAGTCCGGTGGCGAAGGTCCTGCGCATCACGTGCAGCCCCTTGGGTGTTCCTTTTGGGGATGCATCGCCCAACAAGGCGATGGATCCGCAATAGCAGGCGATCCTGGTCAATTGCCCGAAGGGTGGCCGGTGCGAGACGAAAACGTATGGGCTCTTAGATTCCGGCCGGTGGTTCACCACATAGTCCGCAATTGCATTGCCCACCACGGCCGTCAACGGCAATACCTGGGTCGCCTTCGTCTTCTGCTGGATTACCGTGATGGTGTTCTGAATCCACGATATCTGCCCAAACCTGAGGCGTATGATATCACTTGACCGAAGTCCCAGGTACAGAGCCAGCGTCGCCATTGCATAGGACCTGCTGATGAAAGGGTCATTTGTCTTCTTATGGCCATGTATTTGCAGTCTTTGCTCTTCATCCAGGGTGGTCACGACCTTCCGGTGAATCCGGTAACGGGTGTTGACGGCGAATTCAAGGGTGGGTTCCACCATCCCCTTGCGCTGCAGGTAACGGATGAACATCCTGATCCGGTACAGATATGCCCGTTTGCCGTTGAGCGATGAGTGACCGCCACTCTCGTTTTGGTAGCTTAGCACGAGCTCCCGGGACAAGACCGTCGGGCAAAGGCATCCCTGTCGCTCGAGGTGCAGGATGAACTTCGTGCAAGCCCGTCTTGAGAAATCGATGGTCGCCTTGGCCTTCTCCTCTCGCTCCAGCTCGCTGAGATAGCCATCCAGAATCTGTCGCCAAGACTCGGTGGAGGGAGTCTTGGCAACTCGGAGAAAACCGACATGCCCGTAGTCCGGGTCGTCTGTGCTGAGTTCCTCCAAGAGCAGGTGCACATAGCGGTAGTACTTGATGGTGGTGCGGTAAGAGCTCTCATGCTGGATCAATTTTTGCTTGAGCCAGTCCCTGAGGTCTTCCTCCGACCCTTGAAGCCCTTCTTTGGCGAGATGCTCCAGCAGTTCCCGGCAAAGCTTTTTGTAGGTGAACACTGTGGTACGGCTGAACCCATTGTCCCGGTAGTGATCTACCACCCGCCCAATCGCACTCTCGATGGTTTTCGTCGTTTCCATATAGGTCTCCTTGTCGTTGGAATACCTATAGGTTCATCCTCATTCGAGAAGAGCGCAAGCTTGTGGCCTCAAAACATTATTCGCATCTTTTCTAGGCAGACCGGCGTTTGGAGGCGTGGAATGCGGCTTTTGGGAAAGATGCGAAATATGTGAAAGATGCTACGAATGAATAGCAAATTATCGCAAGCAGACACCGCAAGGGCTCGCAGCTGAGGTATTCCCCG
>LVBE01000148.1 GCA_001603105.1 Spirochaetales bacterium Spiro_03 | reverse complement strand
GTCTCGATCCACATCAACAGCGCCACAACCCCAGCTGCCCAGGGCTTTGAGGTCTTGATCAAACGCCAGGACAAGCAGGTGACCTTCCTGGATGAGCACACCCCGCTCTCCAATATCCCGCTCTTCGCCTCCCATACCCAGGTGCAGCTCAATCGTCTGCTCAACAATCGAAACCTCGTCGTCGCCTCTGTCTTCGAAGAGACGATGAAGAGCCAGCTCATCACCTTGCCTAGCCGAGGCATCAAGGAGCAGGACCTGTGGGTGCTCAACCAGTGTCGCATGCCGGCGGTTCTGGTCGAAGTGGGATTTCTGAGCAATGAGGCGGACGCCCGGCGCCTGGTAGACAGTGCCTATCGCCAGCACCTTGCACAGGTACTGGCCAACGCCATCGCCGCCTTGCTCTAATACTGTCGGGCCTTCTTGCGCTGTTCGACCAATTTCTCCATTTTCATCCGCTTCAGTCGCTCAGTGAGGCTGACCTTGTAGATGTGCGGGTTGATCTGCCTGAGGTAGGTGCGGTGAAAGTGCGTCAGGCTCTCCTGACCCCGTTCTTTGATCTCGCTGAGTTCAGGCTTTGGCCCGATTCGTTTGCCGCCCTTCATCACGGGCTTGAGCAGCGCCTCAAAGTGTGCGTATCGGTCAGTGTGCATCTCAAAGAAGTCTCCCTCATTGAAGGGATGGTAGAAGATGTAGTCAACCCCGGCTTCAATTGTCTCACCCTCCAAGCCGATTAGGTCGGCAAGTGCCCCACCATCCTTGTCGTAGAAGCGCCACACCTGCTTGATGCCTGGGGTTGTGCTCTTCTCGTAGCTGTTGGAGATCTTCATCGTCGGGACAAACTGGCCGGAGGGGTTCTCCATCGCAGCAAGCTTGTAGACTCCGTTGAGCGAGGCATGAGTCCCGCCGGTGACTAGGTGCGTCCCGATGCCCCAGATGTCGATGGGCACCTCGTCGTGGACCAAGGTCTGCACGATCGCCTCGGTGAGGTCGTTGGAGACGATGATCTTGGCATCGGTCAGGCCGGCGTCATCGAGGCGCTTACGGACCACCCGTGGTAGGTAGGAGAGGTCTCCGCTGTCGATTCGAACCGCGATGGAGTGTCCCTTCTTCTGCTCCTCAAGGCCGACGATGATGGCATTGTCGATGCCCGAACCCAGGGTGTCGTAGGTATCGATCAAGAGGGCGGTGGAGCCGGGATAGAGTTCGGCGTAGGTGCGAAAAGCCTCCAGCTCCGAGTTGAATGCCATCACCCATGAGTGGGCCATCGTCCCACTGACCGGGATCGAGAAGACCTTGCCGGCGAGGGTATTGCTGGTGATCGAGCAACCGCCGACGAAGGCAGCGCGGCTGGCTGACAGGGCCCCGTCGCTGCCTTGGGCTCGTCGAAGGCCGAACTCCAGCACATCTCCGCCGCGGCTGGCCAACACCATGCGACTTGCCTTGGTGGCGACCAAGCTCTGGAAGTTCAAGGTATTGAGGAGGAGCCCTTCGAGCAACTGCGCGTCGATAAGCGAGGTATGGACGCGCAAAAGCGGCTCGTTGGGAAAGACCACCGTCCCCTCGGCGATTGCATAGATATCGCCGCTGAACCGGTAGGTGGAGAGGTATTGGAGAAACTCAGCGCGAAAGATCCCCAGGCTAGCGAGGTATGCAATCTCCTCCTCGTCAAAGCTGAGTTCCTGAAGCTTGTCGATCAAGTCATTGAGCCCTGCAAAGAGGACGTACCCACCATCGAAGGGGTTGGTGCGGTAGAACATCTCAAAGACGACCTGGGGGTTGTGGCCCTTGAGCCAATAGCCCTGCATCATGGTCAGCTCATAGAAGTCGGTGATCAGTGCGCTGGTTCTCATGGCCGTCTCACCCCCTCGCCTTGATCGTGTCAAAGCCGGTATAGGGAACGAGGGCAGGGGGGATGGTGATCGAGCCATCCTCGTTCTGGTAGTTCTCAAGGATAGCCACGATCGCCCGGCTCAGGGCAATGGCGGTCCCGTTGAGCATGTGGACGAATTGATTCTTGCCGTCATCGTCCTTGTATCGGATCGACAGGGCCCTGGCCTGGTAGTCGGTGCAGTTGCTGGTCGAGGTGACCTCACCATACTCGCCTCCATCCCCACGCCCTGGCATCCATGCCTCGATGTCGAACTTGCGGTACGCCGGGGCGCCAAGGTCGCCGGTGCACGTGTCAACGACCCGGTAGGCGAGGCCAAGGCCGCTGAAGATCTCCTCTTCGATGGCGAGCAGCTGGGCATGATAGCGCTCCGAATCCTGTGGCAGGCAGTAGATGAAGAGCTCGAGTTTGCTGAATTGGTGGACGCGGTACAAGCCTTTGGAGTACTGCCCGCTGGCCCCTGCCTCACGTCTAAAGCAGTGAGAGAGCCCACTCATCTTGATGGGTAGCTCACTCTTGTCGAGGATCTGGCCACTGTAGTAGCCACCGAGCGTAATCTCTGCGGTGCCGACAAGGCAGGCGTCCATCCCCTCGATAGTATAGATGTTGCTCTCTTCTCCGCGGGGGTTGAACCCGATTCCCGTCAAGATCTCCTCACGGGCGATATCGGGGGTGATGAAGGGGGTGAACCCCTTCTTCAGCGTGATGTCCAGCGCATAGCGCTCCAGGGCCATCTGCAGGATGACCGCCTCACGCTTGAGGTAGTAGAACTTCGGCCCACTGACGCGTGTGGCGGTATCGAAGTCGATCAGATCAAGGGCCTCTCCTAGCTCGACGTGGTCCTTGGGCTTGAAGGAGAAGGCAGGTGGCGCTCCGACGTGGCGCAAGATCGTATAGTCGCTCTCGTCAGTGCCAAGCGGAGCGTCGGGGTGGGCGTAGTTGGGAATCGTGCGTCCAAGGCGCAGGTACTCCTCCTCGACCTCCTTGAGGCGCGCTTCGACCCTAGCGATCTCCTCCTTCAGCGCTTTGCCCTCTTCGATGAGAGCAGTCCTCGTCGCCTGATCAAGTTTGCCCTTCATCTTTGCCGCATTCTCGTTTCGGCTTGAACGCAGCGCTTCGCTTTTCTGCAATAGCAGCGAACGCTGCTCCTGTAGCTCTATGATATGATCGAGGTCGATCTTCATGTTTCGTGCCGTGATGTTGGCTAGGATCTCTTCTTTCCGCTCTTTCAACTCTCTTAGGTCAATCATCTCTTCCCTCACTGTTGGTATGATGCAAGGCCTCAGCCTCCAAAATTCTACTCTTCTCTGCGCTGCGTCGTACCGCATCCATCACGGTTGCATCAAAGCCCCCTTCAGCGAGGGCTTGGAGGCCCTCGATCGTCGTCCCTTTCGCAGAGCAGACCCGGCTGGCAAGCTCGATCGGGTGAGCCCCGCTGGCCTTCAGAAGTGCGGTGGCACTCTCCATCGTGGAGGTAATGATCCGTTGGGCATCGGGGTAGGGGATGCCCTCGGCCACAGCCCCGAGGGCGAGGGCGTTGACGAAGTGCAGCATATAGGCGATAGCCGATGCACTGATGCCGATGAACCCATCAAAGAGCCGCTCTTCAAGCTCGATGGCATCACCGAAGGAGCGGGCGATTGTCAACGCCTGCTCGACAGAAGGACGGGTACACCCAGGGTGGGCAGCGACAGCGGTGACGCTTCTCTTCTGAAGGGCGGCGATGTTCGGTAGCATGCGGATGATCTTGGTGCTCTTCAACGCCGAGGAAAGGTGGGTGAGCGAGATACCTGCGGCGATGCTGATCCACAAGCGGTCGTGGGGTGCCAGCGCTGGGTAGAGGCTCGGAAGTGATTGGGGCTTAACCGCCAAGATCACAGTCTCACTGCCCTGCAGCAGTGCATCCAGCGATGAGGTACAGACAATGTCGCTCTCGCCCTTGAACTGAGCGAGCTGGTGCGCCTGTGTATCATAGATCATGACTCCATCGCCGAGGCTTCGTGCAATGGCCGATCCCATCACACCGGATCCGATGATTCCAATTCGCTTCATGATATCTCCTTGTAGGTGAGTCGATGGAGGTTTCCCTGCATCTGCAGTCCAGAAAAGGTTCGTTGGCGTTCCCACTCATAGGATGCGATGGCAACGGTGTTGGAGAGGTTCAAGCTCCTGATCGCCTCGCGCATCGGGATGCGCAAACAGCGCTCCGGGTGCTCTGCCAACAGCCCCTCATCGAGGCCTGCACTCTCTTTGCCAAAGAGCAGGTAGACGTCATCGGGGTAGTGGACCTGGGTGTAGGTGCGCGGAGCCTTGGTGGTGAAGTAGTAGAGATGCTCACCTGCCTTTGCCTCCCAGAAAGCGGTGAATGAAGGCCATTCAACCAGCGTTAGAAGCGGCCAATAGTCCAGGCCGGCTCGCTTGAGGTACTTCTCATCCAGCGAATACCCGAGCGGGTGGACGAGGTGCAACGTCGCACCGAGGGCTGCACAGGTGCGCACGATATTGCCTGTGTTCTGCGGAATTTCAGGTTCTACCAAGACAATGTTCAGTGCCACACGCCCCTCCTTCCCAAATCTAGCACTTGCAGCAAATCAGTACAAGAGCGCCAAGGATTGCACATGCTTGTATTGGCCCACCCTATGTCGTACACTTGGGCAAGTCGGAGGTGCTCTGATGAGCGAGTTATTGAAGTCCGTAGTCTTTGGAGTGGTGCAGGGGATTACCGAGTGGTTGCCTGTAAGCTCGACCGCACACCTGTTGGTCGTCGATCAATTCATCCAGTCAGCCCTGAGCCCGAATGCCAAGGAGCTCTTCTTCGTCCTCATCCAACTGGCATCGATTTTGGCTGTCGTCGTGCTCTACTTTGAGCAGCTCTGGCCCTTTGGCTCTTCCAAACAATCGGTGTGGCTCTTGTGGGCGAAGATTGCCGTCGCCTCGGTCCCGGCAGCTGTCGCAGGACTGGCGCTTGATGCATACCTGGGAGCCCACCTGCAGCGCTGGAGTGTGATCATTGGCTCTCTGTTCTGCTATGGGGTGCTCTATATCTTCCTTGAGAAAGGACCGATCGGGAAAGGGGCGCGACGCGTGGAGAGCCTCGGGGCCATCAGTTTCGTCGATGCCCTGATGCTTGGCCTCTTTCAGGTGCTGGCCCTGATCCCCGGCACCAGCCGCAGCGGCTCGACGATCCTAGGCGGTATCATGATGGGCTTCAACCGGGCAGTGGCCGCCCAATTCTCCTTCTTCATGGCCATCCCGGTGATGGCCGGTGCCTCGCTCTTGAAGGTAGTCAAGCTGGGCTTCTCCTTCAGTGGATCGGAGTGGGCCATCATGGCGGTGGGGTTCCTTACCTCATTTGTTGTTTCGCTAGCGGTCGTCAAGGTGATGATTGCCTATATCAAGAGCCATGACTTCTCGCTCTTCGGTGCATACCGGATCATCCTTTCTCTGGTTCTGGCTGCCATCTTCATCTTCTAGGATTGCCGATGGCACTGTTGATCGTCATCTACCTGGCCTTCATCAGCCTTGGCCTACCTGACGGGGTGCTTGGCTCCATCTGGCCGGTGATGCGCGCCGAGCTCGGTCTGGGTATCGGGGATGCAGGGATTTTGAGCGCCATCACCAGCGTTGGCACGGTGATCAGTGCCTTGGTCGGCCACCGCCTGGTAGCCCGTTTCAAGACTGGTTTGGTCACTGCTGTCAGCGTTGCGCTGACCGCCTTCGGGCTCTGGGGTTTTTCAAGTGCCACCTCACTGACCCACCTGATCCTCTTCTCGATCCCGTTGGGCCTTGGGGCAGGGTCAGTCGATTCGGCATTGAACAACTACGTGGCGCTGCACTACAAGGCGCAGCACATGAACTGGCTGCACTCCTTCTGGGGCGTCGGCGCCAGCCTCGGTCCTGCCTTGATGGCCCTCACCCTCACCCTGGGCGGCTCCTACCACAGCGGCTGGCGCCTTATAGCAACCATTCAAGGGCTGTTGGTCATCGTCCTGTTCATGGCTATTCCCCTCTATGCAGCGCCTCCCGGTGCCGGGACAACGAGGCGGCCTGAGCGTACCAAGGCAGTATCCAAACCTAGAGGAGGGCTGGCCTTGATCCTCCTCTCCTTCTACCTCTACTGCCTGATCGAGCTCTCTGTCGGCCTATGGTCAGTAAGTTACCTCGTTGAGGTCAAGGGCGTGGAAATCTCACAGGCAGCTCTCTATGGCTCACTCTTCTATATCGGCATTACCGTAGGGCGGATGGTCAGCGGCTTTGTGAGCCTGCGCTACTCCAATGGACAGCTCATCGCCTTTGGTATGGTGGCCATGGCCATTGGTCTGACAGCGCTCTTGGCAAGCGACACGATATGTGCCATCGCTTCGCTACCGGTCATCGGACTGGGATGTGCTCCGATCTTTCCGAGTATGCTCCATGAGACACCGCGGCGCTTCGGTATCGAGGAGAGTCAGCGGATCATCGGTCTTGAGATGGCGACTGCCTACGTAGGCAGTACAAGCGCCGGCCCGCTCTTCGGCGCATTGGCCCACCTTTTGGGGCTGCATTGGATGGTAGGCCTCCAAGGCCTGCTCCTCCTCTTGATGGCCCTCTCGCTCTCTCTCTTCTTCCATCGTACAACCGCCCATGCGATCTAGGGATTTGGGCCTCTCTGTTCTTCCTTTAGGCTCGTTGCCTTGACCAGGTGCTTGCCGCTCTTGTTCAGACGCAGGGCGACCTGCTCGAGGGTGCGCTCCTTTTGGTGGGGGTCTTCAAAGAGTTCTTCCTGTAGCGGCCGATCGCCGTCATAGAGTTGGTGGAGCCCTAATCCGATGAGCCGGATCGGCATCCCTTCACGCCACTTCTGCGCCAAGAGCGTCTTTGCATGCTCATAGACTTGACTGGCACTGAGGATCGCTTCTGTTGGGGTGGTCTGGACGGTGTAGGTAGTGAAGTCAGGGTAGCGCACCTTGATGGCGACCGTGCGGGCCATGACCCGCTCATCAAGGGCGCGGCCCATCACCTCATGGCTCATCGACAATAGCACTGAGTGCAACACATCGACGCTCCGCACATCCTCGGAGAAGGTCGTCTCCGTGGAGATCGATCGACTCTTGCTCTCCTCTTTGAAGATCCCTGGGTCTTCGCCGCGCACCACTTGGTAGAGGAAGTTGCCCATCGCATTGCCGAAGCGCTGCCTGAGGCGCTCCTCGGTCCATGACCTTAATTGGGCTGTCGTCGTGATGCCCGCTTCTGCGATCGCCTGGTGGGTGACTTTGCCGATGCCCCAGAGCTTCTTCAACCCCACCGCATCGATGAAGGCGATCTTCTTGGCTGGCGAGACCCGACATAGGCCATCGGGTTTGTCGTAGTCACTGGCCATCTTGGCGATGAGGCGGTTAGGTCCGATGCCGACGGAGATGACCAGCCCGGTCTCCTCCTTGACGGTCTTTTTAAGGAGCATGCCTGCTTCACGTGGCAGGCCGAAGAGGCGGGTGGTGCCGCTCATGTCCAAAAACGCCTCATCGATCGAGATCTGCTGCACCGACGGAGAGAAGCGAGTGAGGATCGCCATGACGCGGGCACTCTCCTGGCTGTAGCGCTCCATGCGGGGGGGGACGGCCAACAGGTGCGGGCATAGGCGCAGCGCCTGGCCCATCGGCATCGCCGAGTGGATACCGTATCGGCGGGCATTGTAGCTC
>LVBE01000147.1 GCA_001603105.1 Spirochaetales bacterium Spiro_03 | reverse complement strand
CTGATTCTGTCCACAATCGCCGTCGATTTTGTTTTACAGGGTCAGCAAACCATGCAATAATCATAGGTGTCGTTGCTCTGGTCCACCACGATCGTTCCAGCGTGTGGACACGTACCTTGAGTGAGGAGTCTCGAGGTTCTCTAGGAGGTTACCGCTACCCGGTTTCGGGTAGCGGTTTTTAGTGCTCGTTCAGCGACTGCAGGACCGAAGAGCGAAAGATCCAATGATCGAGTGCCACGGCAACCGACCCAAGGTTCGAAGACTGCTCCTTCAGCGCCGATTGGACGATCGGGGTATGGGCAAGCTCGTGGTGGGCGTGGTGGGCGAAGGCATCCTTGACCATGCTCAGGTATGGTTCGCCGATATTGGCAATGCCTCCGCCGAGGATGATCTTCTCAGCCCCGGTGATCGAGGCTGCCCAGGCCAGGGCAGTTCCCATGGCAGTGCATGCCTGGGCAAGCAGCCCATCGGTCTTGGCCAAAGCTGCCAGTTGTTTGGCAGAGTGGCCCTGGCTCTTCTCCTTCAATGCCCACCCTGCGCTGACGGTCTCAAGGCACCCGATGCCGCCGCATTGACAGAGGCCGGTCTGTGCGATCGGCAGATGACCGAATCTACTGCGTTGTGACGAGACGGTCGTGTTGTTGACCCACGCTGCGTTGATGTGGTGCGCCCAGTTCACGTAGAGCAATGTCTCACTCTGTTCCTTGGCGAAGGTCCGTTCAGCCATGACCATCGCCTCGACATTGTGGACAAGGATTGTCGGGACCTTGGTGTGGACCTCGATTGCCTCCCCAAGAGGGATGTTGCGCCAGGGCCACACTTCATGGCGCAAGATCGCCTTGCGTTCAGCGGTGATGGCAGCCGCTGTGGCCACCACGATACCGTAGACGGGGGCAGAGGCGGCGAACTTCATGCATGTTTTGATGACCTGCTCTCCCCACGCTTTGGCATCAGGCTCAGGTGGGGTGGGAAGACGTTCGTATCTGAGGATCGTCCCCTTCAGGTCAGAGAGCAGGAAGCTGGTGGTGAAGCTGCCCAGCTCGACGCCCAGGACCAGGTGCCCATCGCTCTTGAGCGAAACGGCGGTCGGCCGCCGGCCACTGGTGGTGTTGACCTTACCGCCCTCCTCGACAAACCCCTCCTTGATCAGGGAGGCGACGATTTCGCTCGTCGACGGCTTGTTCAGCTCGAGGCTTCGGGAGATATCGGCCCGGCTCATCGTCCCCTCTTGGCGTAGCAGGTTCAGTACGCGCAGGCGGTTTATGGTACGGGCGGTGGCAGGGTCACTGAATTTCATGGATTGAGCATAGCCTGTAACGACTCTTTTGTTAAGGAACAATTGCCGCTTGTGGCAAAAATCAGTATGTTGGGCCATATCCCTTTGGAGGTATGCACGTAAGATGGCACAAAAGAAATTCAAGACTGAAGTAGCTGAGCTGCTTCAACTCATCATCCACTCCCTGTACTCCCACAAGGAGATTTTCCTGCGAGAGCTGATCAGCAACGCATCTGACGCCCTGGACAAACTCAAGTATCGTACATTGACTGACGAGCAGCTCAAGGGCCTGGCGTTCGATCCGAGGATCGACATCTCCTTCACTGAGGAAGGAGAGCGCCGCACCCTCACCATTAGTGACAACGGCCTTGGCATGAACGAAGAGGACCTAGGGGAGAACCTTGGTACGATCGCATCAAGCGGCACAAAGAAGTTCCTTGCCTCGCTCACCGATGAGCAGAAGAAGGACAGCAACCTCATCGGCCAGTTCGGTGTCGGCTTCTACAGCGCGTTTATGGTCGCCGACCGCGTCGATGTCGTCAGCCGCAAGGCAGGCGAGGAGGAGGCGTGGCTCTGGTCATCGACCGGCAAGGGCAGTTACTCCCTGGAGAAGGGGGAGCGCGATAGCTTCGGGACGACCATCACCCTGACTCTCAACGATGAGGGCAACGAGTTCGCCAACCGCTGGCAGATCGAACAGCTGGTCAAGAAGTACAGCGACCATATCGCCTACCCGATTTTCCTCTCCTACGACCAGGTCTCCTATGATGACAAGAAGAAGGATGACGAGGGTAACCCGAAGAAGAAGACGGAACACAAGGTCGAGCAGATCAACAGCTCCTCAGCGCTGTGGCGGCGACCGAAGGGCGAGCTCACCGACGAGCAGTACAACGAGTTCTACAAGCAGAGCAGCTACGACAGCGAAGACCCGCTCTTCTACGTCCACACCCGCGCCGAAGGAGCGACTGAGTACATCACCCTCTTCTACGTCCCCTCCAAGGCGCCCTTTGACATGTACTATGCCGACTATCGCCCTGGGGTGAAGCTCTACGTCAAGCGCGTCTACATCACCGATGACGACAAGGAGCTACTGCCTTCGTACCTGCGCTTTGTGCGCGGCGTCATCGACAGCGAAGACCTGCCTTTGAACGTCAGCCGTGAGATCTTGCAGCAGAACCGGGTGATGAGCGCCATCCGCACTGCGTCGGTGAAGAAGATCCTTGGCGAGTTTGCCAAGATCAGCGAGCAGAATCCCCAGCTGTACACCACCTTCATCGAGCAGTACAACCGCCCGCTGAAGGAGGGACTTTACAGCGACTGGGCCAACCGCGACGCCCTCTTGGAGCTGGTACGCTTCAAGTCCTCCACCGAGGAGGGGTGGACCAGCCTCGCTTCCTACAAGGAGCGGATGAGCGCCGATCAGAAGGCGATCTACTACATCACCGGCGGCAAGGAAGAGACCCTTAAGGCCAGCCCGCTGCTTGCAGCATACAAGAAGCGGGGCTTCGAAGTCCTGATCATGAGCGATGATATCGACGACCTGGTCGTCGGCTCCATCGGCAAGTATCAGGAGATCGACCTGAAGGCCATCAACAAAAGTGGTGCCGTCGATGACCTGAAGGCAGAGGGAGAGAAGGAAGAGAAGGCGAGCAAAGAAGAGAAGGCCCTTATCAAGAAGATCAAGAAGGCCCTCGGCGACCGCGTCAAGGACGTAGTGGCATCGAGCCGGCTCGCCGATGCACCAGCGGTGGTCGTCGTCGATGAGAATGACCCGACCGTACAGATGCAGCAACTGCTCAAGTCGATGGGTCAGGGGGACTTTGATGAGGCCAAGCCGATCCTTGAGGTCAACGTCGACGATCCGATGGTCAAGAAGATCGGCGAAAGTGAGGACAAGGAGTATGTGGCTGACCTGTCAGCGGTACTGCTTGATCAAGCACTGTTGGCCGAAGGGGTCATGCCCAAGGACCCGGTGGCGTTCACCAAGAAATTGCACAGCCTGCTCTCCCGCTAGGAGAGTATGCAGTGTATGATACAGGGCAGGGTGGCTAGCCATCCTGCCCTGATTCTCAATGAGGTGTGAGTATATGATAGGTGCAAGTGTAGATGTTGCGGCGATCGTAGTACGCGTAGAGCAGTTCATCGAGCGTTGGTCCCAGGCGCGGAGCATCGCCTTCCTGTTGACGCTGCTCGGTGGCATCATCATCATCGCAGTGGGCAAGCTATTGATCCACGTGGTGATGAAGATCCTCGCTCGAGCGCTCAGGCGCTCGAAGAAGATCAACGACCTGATGGCCCGCTACACCCTGCAGTTGGTCAATATCCTCGGTTGGGTCTTTCTGGCCGTTGCATTTTTACAGCACATGGGCCTTAACATGGGCCCGGTGTTGGCAGGCCTAGGCATCACCGGCGTGATCTTGGGCTTTGCCTTCCAGGAGACGATCGGCAATCTGCTCAGCGGCGTGATGATCGTCATCAACGCCCCCTTTCGTATCGGTGACTACATTGAAGCCGGCGCTTTCAGTGGGACGGTCACCGACATGGACATGATCTGTGTGACCCTCTCAACCCCTGACAACAAGAAGATCACGATGAACAACAAGTTGGTCTGGGGCAGCCCGATCGTCAACTACTCCGACATCGAACGACGGAGAGTTGAGCTTGGTGTGAGCGTGGCGCTCGGAACGGATGTCGAGAAGACCAAGAAGACCATCAAGGATCTCATCACAAGCTACGCGGAGGTCCTGCCTGCCCCTGAGGCGGTCGTTGAGGTCACCAAGGTTACTGCGACATCGATGGATCTGGTCGTGCGGCCGTGGGTCAGGCCATCGGATTACTGGAAGGTCCACTTCCGCTTCAATGCTGAGATCTACGACCGCCTCAAGGACAGCGGGATCGCCATTGCCCCCAACCGCTTGGATGTGTACCTCACCTCCCAGGACGGCGAAGGTGGTCAGTGATCCTGGATGCAAACTCCTCACTGTCGGAGAGGATGAATTTGCCTAGGTATGAGGAAGCTCGGTAGGTCCTGGAGCCGAAGGTGATCGTGAGCACACTTGTTGTCGTCTCAACATCGACGACGATGGCAGTGATGCGCTTGTTCTCCCTCTCGGTATAGTGGCGAGTCGCCGAGATGAACTCATCGAATCGGATGATGTGGTGCTCGCCTGTGAGGAAGATGCCCACCATCTCACCCTCCTTGTCGAAGGTGAGCAGGATGCCCTGATTCTGGTCGTTGATATAGCCGATCTGTGTCTCGAATCGAAGCTTCTCCTTCTTGACGACGGCCAGCGCATCCTGCTCCAATAGCGCGATGGTTCGCTTATAATCGGTGTGGGCAGACTTGCGGCGGCGCTTGCCGACGGTGAAGTTGTAGAGGTTGAAGAGGGTGAGTGCTATCAAAAGGAGCAGGATGATATATTGGATGATCGCTGTTATGCTCATAGCCGACCATAGCAGGCAGGGCTGAGCTTTGTAAAGTGGCAGTCGATGTGCTACGCTGAGCGCATAGAGAGAGACGCGTGATCAAGATTTTGATAATCATTCCATACCTCGATCTCAAGCAAGCCTTCGAGGAGACGATCGCCTCCTACGACCTAGGTGATATTGAGGTGAGCATGACCCACATCTTCGGCAGTGACCCGAAGATCATCGAACCCTTGGATGCTGACATCGTTGTGGCCCGAGGTATCACCGCTAACGCGATCGCTCATCAGAAACGGGCTATCCACGTCGTCCCGATTGCCCTCTCAAGCGCCGACCTGCTCAACGCCCTGGCCAAAGCGAAGCGCCTCGATCCATCTGCCCACATCGGCATTATCAGCGGGGAGCACCTCAGCGATGAGGAGACGATCGAATCGCTCATCGCCCAGCGGGTGACGATCTTCCAGGCCGTCGACCAGCACGATGTTGCAGCAGGCATCGAGCTGCTCAGGCGTCAAGGATGTACGATCTTTGTCGGCGGTCTGACGATGTGTCGCCTCTGTGAGGAGCGAAATCTCCCGTTCGCCCACGTCAAGACCGGCATCCAGGCGGTCGTCCATGCGGTAGGGGAGGCCGTGGGAGCGGCCCGTTCACTGAGGCGGGCGCAGATGCGGACTAACCTGCTCACCGCCCTGATCAACAACACACGCTACGCCCTCTTGGCCATCGATGCCAACGGCATCATCATCAGCGGCAATAAGAAAGCCGAACAGATCTTTGCCAAGAGTCCGTTGGAAGGACTTTCAGTGGAGAAGGTCTACTCCTTTGGCCGTTGGCATGAGGCAGCCGAAGGCGAGGAGCTGGTGAATATCAATGGCAAGTCCTATTTGGTCAGCCGCCAGCCTATCGATATGGAGGAGCGCGCATCGGGGGCGCTCTACACCTTCCAGGATATCGAGGCGATCAGCAAGAGCGAACACAAAATCCGCACCGAGCTGCAAGGCAAGGGCTTGGTCGCCCGCTACAGCTTCAAGGACATCGTCACCGAAGACCAGCGGATGAAGGCGCTGGTGGAGAAGGCGACCCGCTTTGCCCAAGTCTCAGGGACCGTGTTGCTGCTCGGAGAGACCGGAACCGGCAAAGAGCTCTTCGCCCAGTCGATCCACAACGCCTCATCCCGGGCAAAGGAGCCATTTGTCGCCGTCAACTGTGCAGCCCTTCCCGAGCAGCTGTTGGAGAGCGAGCTCTTCGGGTACACCGATGGAGCCTTCACCGGAGCGGCCAAAGGGGGCAAGACCGGCCTCTTCGAGCTGGCCCACAAGGGAACCCTCTTCCTCGATGAGATCGTGGAGATGCCCTTCACCGTCCAAGCCAAGCTATTGCGGGTCTTGCAGGAGCGGGAGGTGCGCAAGATCGGGGCGGACATGATCATCCCAGTCGATGTTCGGATCATCGCAGCTGCCAACAACACGATCATCGACCGGGTGCGCGAAGGAGCGTTTCGCCTCGACCTCTTCTACCGCCTCAGTCTTTTGACCCTCACCCTGATCCCGCTACGCGAGCGCAAAGGGGATCTGGGCATCCTCTTTCGCCACTTCGTGGCCCAATACT
The DNA here is from genome assembly GCA_001603105.1 of Spirochaetales bacterium Spiro_03. Lineage (GTDB taxonomy): Bacteria > Spirochaetota > Spirochaetia > Sphaerochaetales > Sphaerochaetaceae > Sphaerochaeta. Next base: position 271 of record LVBE01000147.1, on the reverse strand, counting down.
GCGCTCGCCACAATACGCAAAAACCCACTATCACCGATGAGGCGATAGCCGCCCTCCATGAGTTTCCCTGGCCAGGCAATATCCGCGAGCTGCGCAACGCAGCCGAGAGATTGGCAATCCTGCACAACAAGGATGTGGTCAACGCCTGTGATGTAGAGGCCCTCGATATCGGCTCGACGAGTTTGCACATCCAAGCTGAGGGTGTTCCACCCAAGCCACTGAAGCCGACGATGAGTGATGAGGCGCTCTACGAGCAATTCATCGCCAGCGG
>LVBE01000146.1 GCA_001603105.1 Spirochaetales bacterium Spiro_03 | reverse complement strand
GATTTAGAAACCGGAGGGTGTAACTGTCACTGCGGAACTATGGAAGGTTCTCGATGCGGTCGATGATCATGGACTCCTCCTTTTTGGCTCAGCATACTCGAGCAGGGCGGCCAAGGCTAGCCGGCTTACACCCTTTATGAGTATCCTATGGCCAGAGGAGTCAGACAATGAGCGATACCCATACCTATACGACGGCAGTTGAGTGGACCAAGGAGAAGCGTGGAGCCCTCTCTAGTGCAGGCATGCCCACCATCGAGATTGCGACGCCGGCAAACTTTCCAGGCGGACATGAACACATCTGGTCACCTGAGCACCTCTACACAGCAGCGGCGGAGATTTGTCTGATGACCACCTTCCTCTCTTTTGCAGAGCGAGCCAAGCTCGCCTTCCTCAGCTACAAGAGCCAGGCTGACGGCGTTCTTGAGAAAGTCGACAAGTCACTATTGATGAGCCGAATCCACATCAAGCCCACCATCACCGTCTCGAGCGAAGAGGACAAAGCTGAGGCACTGAAGCTCATCGAGCGTTCAGAGCGCTACTGCCTGATCTCCAACTCCATGAAGACCGAGGTGACCATTGAGCCGACGGTGGTGGTGAAAGAGTAGCTTTACTTCTCATTTAGCCACACATAGAGTGGTTTTCTACTGATATCTAAGAGTTCAGCTGCCTTGGTTTTATTGTTGTGCGTGCGCCGTAAAGCAGATTGAACCTCTTCAAGGCGGGAAGGGCGAATAGGAATGGGCTGCGTTGTTTGCTCATTATCAAAAAAACCGTCAGTTCCATCAAGAATCAGGTAGTGAAAAGACAGAAAAGCACTTTGTACAATAGGATCTCTTTCCCATGTGGCTGCTGAAAAAGATACTAGGCCCTCATCCGGACATGCTGAACGGTTGCTGGCAGTGGTCGTAAATCACGATACTATCGCTTCGCTGTCTCTTCAATGTGAACTTTATCCCTGGTGATATCAGCTATTGATCGACAGTTGGTAAGGCGCATCATCAGAACTAACTCCCAATAGATTTTCAACGTATAAATGTATACACCATAGGCACCCCCGCCATAGAGTGCTTGAACATATGGGCGCCCGATCCCCACTGCATCGGCACCGAGTGCCAGAAGCTTGAAGACATCCTCTCCGCTTCGAACTCCACCGTCTACAAAGATCTTGACGCTATCGCCTACCGCCTTACGAATACTTTCGACCATATCACATGGGGCAGGAGAGCTTTCGATTATATTACCACCGTGGTTACTGATGACAATGCCATATGCTCCTGATTGCGCTGCCTTGACAGCAGCTCCACAGCTCATGATTCCTTTGACGATGAATGGGCACTCTGCCCTTTTGACAATCTCTTTCAACTCATCAAGGCTCCTGGTGGAGACAGGGGGATCAGAGGTACCTGCATATTGGTAGCCCAGGCCGATTGCATCGACATCGGTCGCGATGGCCATCGTTTTGGCTTTCTTTGCTGCATCAAGCTTCTGCCAATATCTTGATCGATCAGTCCAAGGCTTGATAGTTGGCACACCAATGCCGCCTCGGTCCATGATTGGCTTAATTTGATCTTCGAAGAATCCAGGTCTTTTATTATCGCCTACCCACGCCATAGCTCCTGCTTGGCAGCAACCGTCGACTAAGGCAGTAGCATAGGCAGCGTTTGCGTTGAAGAAGGGGCTATCAATGGGATGCTCGGTCAGAATGGTTCCGATTGGTGAAGCAAAGACAGGAAGAGAGAATCGGTGTCCGAAGAGATCAATCGATGGATCAGGATCATACTCTTCGTGGATGCAGTCCATGTGGATCTTGATCGCAGCCAATCGCTCTACTGAGTTGATGAATCCTCCATTATTACCTTTGCCTCCGAACTCCAAGATATTGGTCAGGTGACCAGCGCAGGCGCGGCCATCACACACCTTGCAGACATGGCATGAGGGTTTCAAAATCTTCTTTGCCGCTTCCTGGTGTTTGGCCCATACTTCCACAACATCGTTATATTGTATATTTTGTATCATCACACGTGCCTTTACGTAGAGCAGGCCCAGAGGAGACCTCTGAGCCTGTGAATTCAGATTGTAGCCATTGGTTTATTAGTGCCACTCCAAGAAGCTCTTTGCGTTTGCACTGGTAACCATCTCACAGTCGGTGTAAATGATCGGGTCGATCGATTCACCCTTTATAAGCTTGATGATGTAATCAACAGCGGTCTTGCCCATGAGCCGAGGTTGCTGAGCGACTGATGCATCCATAATACCATCGATGATTGCTTGGGCACCGTCTGGTGAGCCGTCAAAGCCACAAACGAACACTGAACTGCTCTTGTTGCGAGCGTTGACTGCCTGGCCAGCACCTTGAGCCATCTGATCATCACAAGCAAAAATCGCCGCAAGGTTGGGATATGCCGTCAGGAAGTTCTCTGCAACGGTCATCGAAGTTCCCATGTCACCATTGCCATAGTCAGAGGTTACTACCTGGATGTGCGGATACTTCTTAATGGTATCCATGAAACCCTTGAAGCGAGCAGTTGTAGCAGCGTTACCAGCTGCACCGTCAATGATAGCAACCTGGCCCTTGAGGTTTGCACCGAACCACTCAGCTGCGAGGACGCCACCGGCATAGTTGTCAGTACCGATGTACGCAACATAGTCGGATTCGTCAGCACCCGAGTCAACGAGGAACACCGGGATCTTCTGCTTGGCTGCTGAGTTGATGACATCGACAATTGCCGTTGCGTCGTTGGGGATCAGGACCAGATAGTCAGCTCCCTGTGCGATGAACGCCTCCACGATACTGATCTGCTTGTCGACCTCAATCGATGAATCCGGAGCGTTCGACCTGAACTTGAATCCGTTGGCTAGTGCTGCTTCCTCAACAGCATCCTTGACCGCCACAAAATAGGGGTTACCCAACTGTTTTGGAACGAAGGCAATGGTTTTGCCAGATCCTACGAGCCCTGACGTATCAGCACTTTCCTTCTTTCCTTGCGCGAATACTTGAGTCATGCCAACGAGCATGAGCACAACCAACAGACCTACGAGTACTCTTTTTTTCATGTTGTACTACTCCTTTTTGAAAATGTATGGGCACAGTCTCCCAAAGGACATCACTTGCTTGCGGCCATGCGCCGTCTGACAACGTCCAACGTCACAGCTAGAACGATGATCAATCCAACAACAATCTTGGTAAAATAGCTTCCAACACCTATGATGACCAATCCATTTCTAATTACCGCAATGATTACTGCTCCGATCAGCGTCCCGAGGACGCCTCCTTCTCCACCAGCTAGACTCGTACCTCCTACTACTGCTGCTGCGATGGATTCCAATTCATATCCTTCCCCTGCTGTGGGTTGGGCGGCCGTTAATCTGGCCAGATATACAATGCCTGCAAGTGCAACACACACAGATGAGAGCACGTATGCAGTGACTAAGGTTTTTTCGACCTTAACACCTGAAAGTCGAGCTGAGACCTCACTGGAGCCGACGGCAAAGATGTGCCGACCTGTTGCAGTGAATGAGAGAAAGAAGATCGCCAATAGGCCAATGATGACAAAGATGTAGACAGGAAATGGAATACCGAAGAGAAATCCTTGGCCGATGAACTTAAATGCCTGTGCTCCTTTGACGTTCACCTGCGTTGAGTTTGTGATGTACAGTGTGACACCGCGAATCATGTACAAAGAGCCGAGAGTCATGATGAAAGCAGGAAGTTTGACGTATGCAATCATGATGCCGTTGATCAAGCCAACGGTAATTCCGACTGCTATAGCGGCTGCTATTGCCAACCACATATTGCCAGTAGCATTGATAACCATGGCACAGACTACGGCTGAGAGAGCCAGCACTGACCCTTGGCCGAGGTCAATCCCTCCGGTAAGAATTACGAACGTCATGCCTGTTGCCATGATTGCATAGACCGAGGCCTGCCTGAGGATATTCATCACGTTGTAGGAATTGAAGAAATTCTCTGACATTAGTGTGAAGAAGATCACCACAATCGCGAGAGGGAGCAGTGCACTTACTCCATGAATCCGAGACATACTGCGGTACAACTTGTTTATATTGGACCCTTTGTTAAGCACCTTCATTGTGCACACCCCCCATTGCGTGAAACATAATTTTTTCTTGTGTAGCGTCACAACGATCAAGTGTCGTGACGATTTTCCCTTCTCTGAATACTGCTATCCGATCGCAGACACCGAGAATTTCCGGAAGTTCAGACGAGATGACAATGATTGCATTTCCTTGTTCCGCAAGGCTGTTGATCAACTTGTAGATCTCTGTTTTGGCTCCGACATCGATGCCTCTGGTGGGTTCATCAAAGATATAGATCTCTGATTCAGCACAGAGCCATTTGCCAAACACCACTTTTTGTTGATTGCCTCCAGAGAGGTATTTAACCGCTCGATCAATGCCAGGTGTCTTGATATTGAGCATGTCCACATAGAGATTAGCCAGGGCAACTTCTTTGCCAAGGTTCAGAATCCCATTCTTCTTAATCTTATGAACTGAAGCTGAAACGATGTTGCAGGAGAGGGACTTTGTGAGAAACAGCCCCTCTTCTTTCCTGTTCTCAGTCAACAGTCCGATACCACACTGTATAGCATCGTACGGAC
>LVBE01000001.1 GCA_001603105.1 Spirochaetales bacterium Spiro_03 | reverse complement strand
CAATAGTACCGTACACAATATATAATGAGTCTGTCAATACCCTATTGAAGTAATTCTATACATTAGAAACTGTTGGAAGCGAACAAATTTGATAAACATTCAATAAAATATTGTTCTATTAGGAAAATATCGCCAAGACATCTATGCTTAAAGTGATAGTATGCCGGCGCTATGTTGACTCAGAGAATAGCATTGTGGTGTTTGTGCGTTCAGATATGAAAGTAGTGGGACAAGATACAGTTGATCTTGCTAGAGAGCGCCTGCCTTGGGCAGGCGCTGTGTGGAGGGTCTGTCAGCTGAGCGAGAGTAGCTCTTTGATCTGATCCTTAGCCTGGCTGAGGATCTGGGTGTATTGCTCATCGAGTTTGGCAAGCTGCTGGTCGAGAATCTTCATGAACTCGGCGTCCTGCTCAGCTCGCAGGGTAAAGTTCGGGCCGTACTGGGCACGCAACTGCGCTTCCTTTTGGCGCAGGTGCGGCTCAAACTGAGCCTTGAGGCGGTCGATGAGGTCATCTTGGTTCTCCAGGTACTGGGTGAAGAACCCCTCCAGCTGGCCAAGGATCTGGGTGATCTGCTCATTGGAGTCAGCGATGATGAGGCCCAGGTCAAGGACCTTGCCAAAGGTCTCCCTAAAGAGGGCGTTTCTGGGTAGGGTGAGGTTGGAGAGCAAGGTCAGCGCCATTCCCTCCTTGACCAGCAGCTTCTTGTCTCCGCTATAGGTGTTGTAACGCTTGATGGTCGCCTCTTTGGTCATATCGATATCGTTGAGGAAGGCAGCGGCCAGCTGGCGCCCCTCCTTGATGGTCAGGTCAGCTTTGATCTTCTCACTGTCGATCGTAAGGCCCTCAGTCTTTTCGAGGGCGAGCTCCCAAGCGGATTTTATGATAGCCATGCTCTCTCCTTGTGCAATCCAAAAGATAGTACACTTCTTCATCTTGGACAAGTCGAGCTAAGGTGGTAGGCTCATCTCATGGACCTGATTTACCTCTTTGACCTCTTTGGCACCTGCATCTTCGCCATCACCGGTGCGGTGAAGGGGGTTCGTTGTCGCCTCGATATCCTCGGCGTCGTGGTCTTCGCCGCAACTGTCGGCACTGGCGGGGGGATGCTGCGCGACATGCTCATCGGAGCGACACCGGTCGCGGCGTTCACCAATAGCTGGTACATCATCATCTGCGTGGTAACCGGCCTGGTGGTCTTCTTCACTGCATCGAAATTTGTCGGCCGATGGCGGGTCATCCTCTACGCCGACAGCCTGGGCTTGGGCGTCTTCACCGCCATCGGGGTGGCGAAGGGAGCCCTCTACGGCATCGGGCCGGTAGGTCAGCTGTTGTGCGCAGTCTTCAGTGCCGTCGGCGGTGGGGTGGTGCGTGATGTGATGAGCCGCTCGATCCCCACGGTCCTGACCAGTGACTTCTACGCCACCGCAAGCCTCATCGGCGGGATCGCATATCTGCTGTTGGGCTATACCGCCTTGGACACCTTGCCCAAGTTCCTTGTGGTGACCGCCCTGGTCTTTGTGATCCGGCTGGTGGCGATCAAGTACAACGTCCAGCTGCCGGTTGCCTCGACCGCCGAGCCGGTGGACGATCATCTGACGATGGGACGGTAAGCGATGGACAGTCGAGCTATCTACTATGAAGAGCCATATCTGAGGCGCCTGGTCGCCCGCGTCACTGCGATCACCGATTCCGGGGTAGTCCTTGATCAGACGATCTGCTATCCCGAGGGAGGAGGGCAGGGCGGTGATCAGGGCACGATCGCCGGTTGTCGGCTTCTTGATACGAAGCGGGCCAAGGATGGGACGATCCTCCACGTTGTAGAGGAGCCGACCTTCGCCGAAGGCGATGAGGTCGAGATCCTCCTTGACTGGGAGAGGCGCTACCACTTCATGCGCCTGCACACTGCCCAACACATGGCCAGCGGACTGCTCTACCAGAGGTGGGCGATCGGCACCGTCAGCGTCCACCTCGGTGAGCGCGTCATGATGATCGAATGCGATGCTGATCAGATACGCGATCAGATCGCCTACGAGCTGGAAGATGCACTCAACGCCCAGGTTTTGGCAAACCACCCTGTCAGTGCAGAGATCCATAGCCGCGCCTCAGCCGAGGCGCTCGGGTTGAGGCGGTCCATCAAGGTGGAGGGAGAGCAGATCCGCTTGGTGACTGTCCAAGATGTCGATACCATCGCCTGTGGAGGTCTCCATGTCGATCGCACCGCAGAGATTGAATATGTGCTCTATATGGGCCAAGAGCGGATGCGCGGCCATGTGCGACTGATCTTCACTGTCGCTTCTGCCGCCAAGGCCCAGATCCGCCAGAACGCCCAGATTGTCGATGCACTTGGCACCCTCTTCAGCGCCCCGCCAGAGGAGCTGGTCGACAGCGCCAATGCAGCGGTCGCTGCCTTCCAGCACGAGCGAAGTGAGCATGCGCTCATCCGAGAACGCCTCGCCTCCCTGCTCCTTTCAGGTCGCGTCGCCGATGCAGCCCAGCCCATCGGTTGGGAGGTCGATGAGCCCATCGCCTTGAAGGAGATCGGACAGGCTGTCGCAGAGCATGAGAGCGTGCTGCTCTGTGCAGTGAAGGGCGAAGAACACGGGCGTTTTGGCTGGCTCATCGCAGCGAAGGGTGCAGGCGCGGAGCGCTTTGACTTTAAGGCAGTTCGTGATGCGCTCTTCATCGATTTTGGCGCGAAGGGTGGAGGCCGCCCTCCGCTCTACCAAGGCAGTGCAACAGGAGAAGGGCGCCGGTTCATCGAGCGCTTCATGGAGCTACTGGCGTGAACATCCCATCATGGGTAGGTGAGCTCTTTGATCGCGGTGGCTACCTCGATGATGAGGGGCACATCAAGCTTCGGCCCTTGATCCTCCACACCCTTTTTTTGATGGTCCTGGTCTTCGCCCTCTACTGGGGCGCGTTTCGCCTCTATCGGTCTCTAGGGTGGAATAGTTTTGCAAGCGTCGGCGATCTCATCGAGGACCTGGGAGTCGGGGGGCCTGCCCTCTACGTCTTCATCGTCGATCTGTTGATCATCCCCCTCTCCGTTGACCTGATCTGGCCCTTTGTGGCTTCGTGGTCGCTCATCAAGGCGGCGCTGGTCCTCAGCTCGGCGTCGATGGCGGCGGCGGTATGCAGCCACCTCATCGGGCGCTTGATCGGTCTGATCCCGCTCTTTCGTCGGTGGGTAGTCGCGCTTTCTCAGGGCCAGACACGGAAGTTGATCAACCGCTATGGGGCGTGGGCGATTGTTATCAGCGCCTTGACCCCGATGCCGTTTTCTACGATTACGATGGCCAGCGGAGTGTTGCGCCTCTCCTTCTGGCGCGTGCTCGCAGCAAGCTCGGTGCGCATTCTGCGCATGGGCCTCTACTACCTGATCTTCACCGCCCTCATTCTCTGAGGGCCGCCCGTACTCGATCGGCTACAAGCCGGGTTCGGGCGATGCTGTCGCCGATGTAGGCACTGCTGTCCAACAGTTCATCGATTTGCTCGCTCTTTAGCAGAGACCCGATCGTCGCATCCGATTGCAAGAGCGAGCGTAGCGGGTTGGGCTCTCCCATCTGCACAGCTGCCCAGGCAGTGAGGCTGTGGCCTCTGATGAGCTCGTGCATCGCCTGTCGGTCGGCTCCCCTGCGGGCAAGTTCCATCAGCAGGCGCTCGGTGGCGGCAAAGATCCCATAGCTGGCGATGTTGCGCTCGATCGAACCGCTATGGATCTGCATACCGTCGATGACCTTGATGGCGGTGATGAGCACCTCATCAAGGGCGATGAAGAGGTCGGATAGGATGATGCGGCGGTTTGCGCTATCGTCGAGGGTACGTTCCAGAAGGTTGTTGGCATAGTTGTACCACAGCGGGGAGACCTGCGCTTCGATATAGCGGCAAAGGCTGTCGATCTTCTCGCTGTGGATCGGGTTGCGTTTGAAGGGCATCGCCGAGGAGCCGACCTGCATCGAGCCAAAGGGCTCGCTCCACTCTCCAATCGGCGGGGATTGGAGCAGTCGGAAGTCGAAGAAGAGCTTATGCAGCGTAGCCGCCACATTGGAGAGCGCCTGGCCGACCCGCAGGTCCTGCTTGCGGCTATAGACCTGGGTTGCGGCGTCGTAGGCGGTGAGGCCAAGCTCATCCATCACCCGCCGCTCTAGGTCCGATGCGCTCAGCTTGTGGCCTTTGAGTAGCTCGGCATAGCTTGCCGCTGTCCCTACCGCCCCCTTCATCCCCTTGCCCCTGATCGCCCTTTGCATAGAACGCAGCTGGATGAGGTCCTCGACCAGGTCCTGGGCGCTTTGGGCGAGGCGGTAGCCGACGGTGGTTATCTCAGCGGGCTGGATGTGGGTGAAGGCCATGCAGGGTTGAGCCTCGCTTATTTCCATCTTCACAAGAAGAGAGGAGAGCAGAGTCTGAGTGCGCTCAATGATGAGGTCAAGGCCCTCCTTCAGGCGCAAGGCATCCATGTTGTCCAAAATATCCATGCTCGTCGCCCCGAGATGGATGATCGCCCCGGCGGTGGGACACTGCTCGACCCACGTCTTGATCTCGGCCATCAGGTCGTGGTGGATCGTCGCCTCGATCTCGGTGGCACGGGCGATATCGATTTTCTCGGCGGTGGCGATCAATTCGGCAAGCTGGGCTGTGGTGACCAGGCCTACTTCGCTTTGCGCCCGAGCCAAGGCGATCCAGATCCGCCTGAGCAGGCGGCGCTTGTGTACTTCACTGAAGATGGTGCGCATCGCATCGCTGCCGTAGCGCCACGTAAAGGGGGAGATATAGGTGTCATGGCTGAACGTATGCATAGGTCCTCCGTCCAACCATGACTCTACCGTGCCACGCTGATGAGGTCAATTGACGTAACGGATCTTCTCCCAGGCGTTGTTGTACATCACCAGGCTCGATCCGAGGTCTTCCTTCAGCTCGTAGTTCTTCAGCTGCTCGATCGTATAGAAGGGGACAGTGGTGCGATAGCGGTCCGCTTCGGTGTTCACCGAGGCAGGGAAGTGGAAGCGGTCCAAGAGCTTGGCGTAGTTCTCCGGCTTGTGGATATAGTCGATGAACTTGAGGGCCAGGTCATAGTGCCTCGCTCCCTTGGGGATGCACATCGCATCGATGTACATCGGCCCGCCCCCTTCGGGAAGGAAGAAGTCCACCTCGTCCCACTCTTTTTCAGGGATCTCCTCGAAGATCGCCTCGGCATAACCGTGGCTGACCCAGTACTCGCCGCTTGCAAACGCCTTGGCAAACCCTTCGGCGTCAAACTTCACCAAGTTGGGCTTCCACTTCTTCTCAACCAACTGCTGTGCCTGGGCAAGCTGGGCGCTGTCTTTGGTGTTCACCGAGTAGCCGAGGTAGGCCAGCGCGTCGCCGAGGACCTCGCGCATATCGTCCATCATGACCATCCGATCGGCAAAGCGGGTATCGGCGAAGATGTTCCAGCTGCGTTCGTACTCCTTGGCCATCTTCTTGTGGACCGCGATGCCGCTTGCCCCGAGGTAATAGGGCACCGAGTACTCCATCGTAGGGTCGTAGGTGGATTTTTCTTTGGCAAAATCGGTGATGTAGATCAGGTTCTTCATCGCCGAGGTGTCGATCTTCTCCAGCATTCCCTGGGCCATCATGATGGAGACGTAGTCGCCGCTGGGAAAGACGATGTCGTAGCCGCTGTTCTTGCTGGCCTTCAGCTTCGCATACATCTCCTCGTTGCTGGCAAAGTAGTCGAGCACGACATCGACGCCATATTCGCGCTCAAAGGATTCGATGACCTCGTCGGGGGTGTAGTAGGACCAGTTGTAGACGTAGAGCTTCTGCTTGCCCGATCCGTTTTTGGTCGTCTGCTTGGAGCATGAGGTGAGCAGCAGGGCTGTAAAGAGAGCCACCACCAAGATAGTGATGAAGGTTTTGGGGGTAGGTTTGCGCATGGCGAACCTCCTCTGAATGGTATCTGCCCGCCTGGGACAACATACGCCATACCCACAGGCGGTGGTTGATGAGCTGAGAAATCGTTGTGGAGTGGGGGAAGTCAGCAGGACAGATGGTGGCTGTGAAGTGCTTCTACGACGCTCCCGAATTTTCAGCCCCATAGTTGGGTATTTTGACCATTGAGTCAATCACTTGGGCACCATATTTTTCAAAGTTGTAGTCAGTTGCACAAATGCGGGCGATTGACGATACTCACAGGTATCTATGAAGAGACATACCTACACTCAAAGAGAGGCAAACCTACACACCCACAGCCACTACTGTGGCCACGGCAGCGGCCAGATCGCCGACTATGTGAGGGCAGCCAAGATGGCAGGCATTGGCTTGTTGGGCTTCAGCGAACACTGTCCGTTTCATGATGAGCGCTACCGTTCGACGCGGATGGCCAAAGAGGACGCACCGCGCTATGAAGCGGATGTCCGCGCCTTTCAGGATGCTGAGGATATGGTCGTCCTCCTTGGCTATGAGTGTGACTACCACCGTACCTACCACACCTATCTCAGCGATGTGGCAGGCCGTACCGACTACCTCATCGGAGCGGTGCACTTTCTCAACCACGCCAGCGAAGCCGACCGCTCGATCTTCAGCGGCCCACTGTCCAAAGGTGATCTTGCCCGCTACGCCGACCGCTACTGTTCGATGCTGCAAAGCGGTCTCTTTCTCTATGGCGCCCACCCCGATGCCTTCACCTACAACTACCATAACTGGGATGAGGAGGCCGAAGCGATTAGCCGGGCGATCATCGAGTGTGCCATCGAGGAGCAGGTAGCCCTTGAGATCAACGGCTACGGGCTCCAAAAGCTCGTCGTTCCAACGCAGACCGGGTTTCGACGAGCCTACCCCCATCCCCAGTTCTGGGCCCTCGCCGCTCTGTATCCCTCGCTGGGCGTCGTACGATCAAGCGACGCCCATATCCCCGGCGATGTCGCCTACGGCATAGATGAGACGATCGCCATAGCTCGGTCCAATGGACTGAACCTACAGAGCTTCACTCTCACTGATGGGGGTGTCTCCCTTCGGTGATGGAGAGCGCAAAGTGGGCATGCTGCACCCTATTTGAGGCCTAAGGAGGAGAGGAAGTCAGAGGCGACCTGCTCAGCCGGCTCTCCTTTGACGTCGACGAGGTAGTTGAGCTCTCCCATCGTCTGGTCATCGATCATGCCACCGAGCAGATTCAGTACATCGGCTACTTCAGGGTGCTTGTCCAGGATCTCCTTGCGAACGACCGGTGCGGCATGGTAGGGAGGGAAGAAGGACTTGTCATCCTCAAGGATCTTGAGGTTGTACTGCTTGATCGGCCCGTCAGTAGAGAATGCGTCGGTGACGTCCATGTCCCCGCGCCCGATCGCTTGGTACTTGAGCGAGGTATTGAACTTCATCGGCTCACCCTTGAAGGTGAGGCCGTAGTGGGCCACCAGGCCGTCAAAGCCATCCTGGCGGTCGAAGAACTCATGCTCTGCGCCAAAGACGAGCTGTGGGGCGACGGCGACTAGGTCGCTGTAGGTCTTAAGATTGTAGCGCTGCTGCACATCGGCGGTGACCGCCAGCGTGTAGGTATTGTTGAAGCCAAAGGGCTCAAGCCAGATGATATCCCACCGCTTGGCCATCTCTTCGCTGACGGTGCGATACGACTCGGCTGGGTCTGCGATTACATCCATCTTCAACTCGGCGGTCAATGCCGTGCCGGTGTACTCGGGATAGATGTCGATCTGCTTGTTCTGAATTGCATTGAAGTTGACGAAGGTACCGCCGAGGTTGAGTTTTCGGTTGACCTTCAGATCTGTCTTAGCCTCGATGAGCTGGGCCATCAACTCACCGAGGAGGATATTCTCGCTGTAGTCTTTTGAGCCGACGGTGACCGTAGCCCCGCCTGAGCATGAGGCCAAAAGGATGATGGCCGACAGGCCGATGATGGCAAAAATTGAGATGGGTTTGTTCGTGTGTTTCATAGTTTGCTCCTTATGAAGTATGTCTGAAGAGCCGTCGCTCCAGTCTTCTCATCGCCCAATCGAAGAAGAGGGCGATGACTACCACCGGGATGGCTCCGATAAGGATCCGGCCCATATTGCGCTGCTGGATCCCGCGATAGATGATGTAGCCGAGGCCACCGCTGCCGATCAACACGCCCATGACGGCGATCGACAGCGAATTGACCAGCGCCACCTTGATGCCGCCCAAGATCATGGGGATGCACAGGGGGATCTCCACTTTCGCAAGGCGCTGGGCGCGGCTCATGCCTACCCCCCGGGCTGCATCGATCAGGTGCGGGGGCAGCTCGATGAGCGCTGTATGGGTGTTGCGGATGATCGGAAGCAGTGCGTAGAGGATCAAGGCGATCCCCATCGTCACGTCCCCTAGGCCGAAGACGATCATCAAAAGCGCCAACAGGGCGAGGCTGGGAATCGTCTGCACGATCTCAGCGAGGGCGATGATCACCGACCCGAGGCGGCGCTTCCAGTAGGCGAGCACCCCCAGGGCAATGGCGATGGCCGAGGCTGCGACCATTGAGAAGAAGACGATGAGCAGGTGTTCGCCGGTAGCGTTCAAAAGTTCTCTCATGCTCTCCTCCTCAGCCCACGTGGGGTCAGAATTCGCTGTAGCGCCCCGATGGCAGCGCTGAAGAGAAAAGCTAGGATCGCTGCCGGCACCGCCCCGAGCAGGATATAGTCGGTGTTGTAGGTGGCAAGCCCGGTCCAGATCCAATCGCCCAGTCCTCCGGCTCCGATCATGCCGGCAAGGGTGGCCCAGCTTACGATATAGACCGCTGAGACACGGATGCCGCTGATGATCGCCCCTAGGGCGAGGGGAAGTTCAACCTTGAAGAGGGTCTGCATCGCTGTCATGCCGATACCGGTGGCCGCATCGGTGTAGGCAGGCAACACCTCGGTGATGCCGGTGTAGGTGTTGTGCAATACCGGCAGGATCGAGTAGATGGTCAGCACCGCCAGAGCCGGCGCTCTGCCGATGCCCAATAGCACCAAGGCGAAGCCAAGCATCACCAGGCCCGGGATCGTCTGCACCGCTGAGGCCGTGGCCAACACGATCAGAGCGATGCGCTTGGTGCGAGTCAGTGCGATGCCCAACGGAACGGCGATGATGGTCCCCAGGCTCACTGAGACGATGACCAGCATGATATGGACTGCCAAGCTCTGCCCGATCGCAGGGCCGTTGGTCAGAAAGAGGGTAATCAACTTCATGACTCGATCTCCCCCCACAGTGCCTGACCCATCGCCTTTGCGGTGCTGGTTCGGGTGATGATTCCGGCGACGGTGCGATCGTCGTTGAGGACGATGACGTAGTTCTGAGTCGATGCGAGCAGCTTATCAAGCGCCTCCTTGGCATCGTCATGGCGATTGACGGTCAAGGTCGTCGTATCGATGTACTCGCCGATCGCTCGTCCTGCCTTACCCTTGGCCTTGATCGTCTCAATGGAGACGGTGCCCAGGTAGTGGTCATCGTCATCGACGACCACCAGGCTGTTGACCTCGCGCTTACGCATCCGCTCGATCGACTCCAGGGTCTTGGCACTCTCGAGGACCGTGTGCACCCGTCGCTTCATGAACTCCTGTGCCTTCATGCCCTCTTTCGCACCGCTCTCTTCGATGTGGCGGCCGAGGAAGCTCTTGATGATCGGCGCCTGGGGCTTGTGGAGCATCTCTTCTGGCGTAGCCATCTGCAAGATCTTGCCCCCGTCCATGAAGATGATGACATCGGCGAGGCGCAAGGCCTCGTCCATGTCGTGGGTGACAAAGACGATCGTCTTCTTCAGCTTGCGCTGGATGCGCTTGATCTCCTCCTGCAGACTCTCTCGGGTCACCGGGTCGAGCGCTCCGAAGGGCTCATCCATCAACACGATCGGAGGGGAGGCCGCAAGGGCCCTGAGCACTCCGATCCGTTGCTGCTGACCGCCGCTGAGCTCTGAGGGGTACTTATGCGCATACGCTTCATAGGGCATATCCACCAGAGTCAAGAGCTCATGGGTAATCGTAGCGCATGCATCCTTGGGGTATTTGAGCAGCTTGGGGACCACGCTGATGTTCTCTTCGACGGTCATGTTGGGAAAGAGTCCGATCTGCTGGATGACGTAGCCGATTCTACGCCTGAGTTGGACCGGGTCTTGGTCCATCACATCCTCTCCGTCGATGAAGACGGTGCCGGGCTGGGGTTCGATCAGGCGGTTTATCGTACGAAGTGTTGTGGTTTTCCCACAGCCGGAGGGGCCGATCACGACGGCGAATTGACCACTGGGTATGGTGAAACTGACGTCGTCGAGGACGGTTACCGCTCCATAGCGCTTCGTTACATTCCTAAATTCTATCATGGTTGTTCTCCTGTCTGTCGTAGGAAACCGTGGATTCACTAAAGACAACCTAATGGTAATATACAAGTTGTCAGTTTACAACCCAGGGTCAAATTTGTTGCAGGTATCTTCTAAAACCGTCGATTAAGTGCGTAGAAAGGACAAATTATAAAAATATCACATCAAATATGTTAACATGAAAAAAGCCCCATCGAAGTCGATGGAGCTCTGCCTGCACTGCTTTGGTCTAGTGGTTATGCTCAGCACATACCGATCCACCAGCTTTGAGCGTACCGTTCAGGTATGCCTGGGCCGCATCGCGGCTTGTGCCCTCGGCTCCGAGGACGACCTCGATGCCGTGCTCCTCAAAGATCTGCACGGCCCCGCCTCCCATGCCGCCACTGATGATCACGGTGACTCCATGTTCGTGGAGGAAGTTGGGCAGAAAGCCCGGGCGGTGGCCGGGATTTGGCACACTCTGCTCTTTAACAATCCTTGAGCCTTCGCTATCGAAGATCTCAAAGGTCTCACAGTGGCCGAAGTGGCCACAGACGCGCTTCTGATCACTTGCTACGGCAATACGCTTCATATCACTCTCTCCTCTCATATCGTCAGGACCGTTCCCCCGCTGGCATAGCCGAGGGCCGGTCCCACGGTGCGTTTCAAATATGCATAGCTCTCGCTTCCGGTGCAGTGGCCGGTGTAGTATGTGGCTGCACTTGCAGCAAGGTAGGCGGCAATCTCATCGAGAGCTTGTGCGTCGTCTTCGGTGTAATCCATCAGGTGAAAGCCACCGATAACTACATCAGCGCTGATACCGTAGCGCTCTGATACCGCCTCGACGATGTTGACGATCCCGCGATGGGAGCAGCCGGTGATAAGCACTCGCTTCCCATCCTCCTCGATGAGCAGGTACTGCTCGTGGTCGAAGCGATCGACCTGCCAAAACCCTTCGACTCGTTCAAAGAGGGTGTTGTTGCCGATCGGCAGGCCGTGGTGGTTGGCGACAGAGCCAAAGAGAAGGAGGCCTTCGCCTATGGAGCGATCGTCTTCGACGACGATGATCCGATCGTTGGAGGCGAGGGTGTGATCAAGGCCTGCCCAGTGGTAGGCCCCATCGGCTCTGAGGGAGTAGTAAGGGCCGAAGGCGCCGCCTCTGACGTACAGCGGAGCGTGGTCGTTGAGGGCGAAAAACGAGGCGATGCCGCCGCCATGGTCCCAGTGGCCATGGCTGAGGATCGCCGCATCGACACTGCCTAAGTCGATGCCGAGCTTCTGGGCGTTCTTGATGAAGAGGTCGTCCGATCCCATATCAAAGAGTAGCCGTTTGTGCGCTGTCTCGATGAAGAGGCTCAATCCATGTTGATGGCCAAGCTCGTCGCTACTGCTGGTATTCTCCACCAGGACCGTTACTCTCATAGTGCCTCCAAGAGGGCGCGTGTTCGCCCCCAGATCTCTGTGATGGCTCGCCCCGCTTTGGTGGGAGAGTGGGCGAGGTTCTCCCCACGGTTCAGCAGGGTGACCACCGCTTCATCGTAGGGTATGGTACCAAGAAGTGGAATCGCCTCCTCTTGGCAGTAGGTGCTGATCTCAGCGCACTTGGCCGGGTTCAGGTCAGCTTTGTTGATGATCACGGCAACGGGGACGGTGAGCTGGCGGGCGCTGGCGACCACCCGCTTCAGGTCACTGAGGCCACTGACTGATGGCTCGGCGACCATCAGGGCAAGATCTGTTCCTGTGAGGCTTGCGATGACTGGACAGCCGATGCCTGGGCTGCCGTCAAGGATGGCGAGTGGGGCATCGCTCTGTTTCAGCTGATCTTTGACGGCGGTGACGAGCTTGCCGGTCGTCCCGCTACCCATCAAGAGCGTTGCCGTCGAAAAGAGCTGGTCGCCTCGGCGATGGAGGGCAAGGTTGCCTGCTTTGCTCTGCTGCATCACAATAGCCTGCTCTGGACAGACATGGAGGCAGAAGGTACACCCCTCACAGGCGATCGGGTCGACTGAGTAGGTCTCATTGACAGTGATGGCATCGAATCGGCATACCTCGAAGCAGCGACCACAGGCTGTGCACCGCCCAGGGTCGATGACAGCCTTGGGAAGGTCGTGGTAGGCTCGCTGTTCAACGGAAGTGAAGGAGCCACTGACGAGGTGCAGGTTCGGTGCGTCGACATCGCAGTCGGCCCACGCCCTTACCTGTGAGAGGGCGATGAAGGTGCTGGCGACCGTGGTCTTGCCAGTTCCTCCTTTGCCGCTGAGGATCAGGAGTTTACGCATGATGTGCCTCGGCTTTGATTGCTTCGAGAAGCGAGGTGAAGACGCCTCTATAGTGGGCAGAGTGTAGGGCTGCGAGCTCTCCGTCAGCGGTGATTCTGCCTAGCTCCTCATCCCAGGGAATCGAGGCGATGATGGATAGTCCGTTTGCCTTGGCATATGCCTCACTGGGGTTGTAGCCGCCCGTGCTCTTGTTAAGCAGCACGGCGCAGGGCTTGCCCATCATCGTGACTAGGTGGTGGATGAGGGCGAGGTTGTGCTCTCCAAAGCGCGTTGGTTCGGCTACGAGCAGACAGAAGTCGGACGCTGCGATCGTCTCATGGACGAGGCAGCCGCTGCCTGGCGGCCCATCGATGATGGTAAGCCCGCCGTTGATGTTCTGTGTCAGCGCCTTGATGAGGGGCACGCCGCTCGGCTCTCCGATCCTCATCTCAGCGCTGTGGACCGTCAGATTCCCGCGTTTTCCACGACGGATGACGCCAAGGGGCTGCTGCCTTTCGCTGAGGGCGCCCTGGGGGCAGAGGTGGTAGCACAGCCCGCAGCTGTGGCAGATTTCGCTGAAGACCAACAATCGGTCTTTGACGTAGGCAAGCGCCTTGAAGGCGCACGCCTGTGTGCAGATCCGACATCCGTCACAGCGACTCTGGTCGACCTCAGGTTTACCGACGGTGACGGTCCGCTCCTCTTCGATGTCGGGCGCAAGAAAGAGGTGTCCGTTAGGCTCCTCGACATCACAGTCGATGTACGTAGCCGATGGTGCAACAGCGGCAAGATTGACGCTGACCATGGTCTTGCCAACCCCTCCCTTGCCACTGAGCACTGCGATGGTCAGTTCATCAGCCATGATGGTAGCCGCTATGGATCTCATCAAGGGCGTTCAGCGCCCTCTCTTTCCAGGATGCGATGTTGTCAGCGATCGAGAGGTCGACCGCCTTCAGAATCTGTGCGTCAGCGGCGTTGAGGATACGAGCTGCATGCTCTCCGAGGCGATAGGTGATCAAGATATGGACGCCTTGGTCGGCCAACAGCTGGGCAGCCTCGACACCGGCTCCTCCGCTTGCCTTGACGGCGGTATTTTCAATGAAGCGAGAGCGCTCGGTCTCACTATCGTAGATGCAATAGAAGGGGGCCCTGCCAAAGCTTTGGCAGATAGGGCTATCCAAACTCTGGCTTTCAGCGGGTACAGCGATGATCATAACACATGTTCTCCTTGTCTGTGTCTGCAGCCTCGGCCGCAGCCTCGTCCTCGCCCACGATGGTCGGCGAGGCGGTATTCACCCCCCTCGATGCGAAGGTGTCGGCCTTCGACCAATGAGCGGGCGATCTTCTGTCGGGCCCCATCATAGATGGATTGGACGGTCGAGCGGCTGACGCCGAGCTGCTCTGAGCACTCCTGCTGGGTCATCCGCTCATAGTCGATGAGCCTGATGGTCTCATACTCATCCACACCCATGACGATGCACTCTCGACTATCCAAGAGGGCCCCCTCAAGGGGCCCGAACTTGGTAGTGGAAGGGAGCGAACAGACTCTGCGCCCCTTCATCGGCCGACTCATCAGCGCTCTCCTTCCTTGGCGATGAGATCATCGATCTCCTTGAGCTGCTCCTCGAGAAATTGCTTGCGTTCACTGAGGGTAGGCCTGTCCATAGGGGGGCCAAAGGCGCCCATCATCGGCCACCCTCGTCCGCCATAGCAGCGCCTTCCCATGCCCCGGCCATAGCCAAAGCCTGCACCATACATCCCTAGCGGGTTGCACGGACCCATGCCTCGCCCACTCATCGCCCCACGTCCCCAGGGACCTGTTCCATCATATCGCGGCATTGTGTGCCTCCTTTGTTGTATATTCGCAGTTACTGGCATATGCCATCAACTGGGTCTACTGTACTAAGGTTATTGGCATATGTCAATAACTATGCATGATGGTGCTATGTAGCCTGTGATACGCTCCCATTGCGTGATATGGGATTAATCAGGACGAATCACGGACTATCAGCTCTGGACGAAGAAGCAATTGTGTTCTTGAAATCGTTTTGTCTTTGATATTTTTTATGAGAATCTGAAACAACTGTCCTCCAATGTTGTAGATTGGTTGACTGATTGTTGTGAGGGGAGGCCTATAGTAGGGAGCCATCATACTGTTGTCAAAGCCTGTCACCGCAAAGTTCTTTCCTACTCGTAAGCCGCGTGTCTTAGCAGCGTTGATTGCCCCGAAAGCAATCATGTCATTAAATCCCACAATGGCTGTAGGAGGGTTTGGATGGTCTAGCAAGACCATCGCTTGTTCATATCCCCCCCCTTGGTCAAAGTATCCTTCTCTCACCATTTCTGGGTCGAGATCAAGACCAAACTCAAGAAGATTTTTCACCAGTCCGTTGTACCGGGTATGAGCATGCATAAGCGATAAACTAGGGCAGATACAACCAATTCTTTTATGTCCCCGCTCAATAAGATGCTTCACTATCAATTGCATTGCGTACTCACCATCCTCATCGATATATGAGTAATCTTCGAAGTTCTCGACTTGTCCGAAGAGCGCGAATGGGAAGTTGACCGATTGAAGGTAGTTAACCCGTGGATCGTTTCGAAGAGTCCGGTAGAGGATGAACCCATCAACTCTTCTTCCTTCGACCAATTGATGGTAGATATCCATCTGATTGTGTTCCTGTGCATATGAAACCAAGAGGTCATATCCATATTCTGTTGCTTTATCTCCAATTCCAGCAAGAAATTCACTAAAAAATGGTTCAGCATACCCTCTCGATGCAGGGTGAACAACAATACCAATTGTATCAGTAGTCTGTTTCTGAAGCCGCTTCGCATAGGTGTTGGGTACATATCCCATTTGGTCGGCGACTGACTTGATTAATTCTGCAGTGGTTTTACTTACATCAGAACACCCGGATAAAGCCCTGGAGACGGTGGTTACCGATCGATTCACTCTGTCTGATATATCCTTCAACGTGACCATCAAAGCCTCTTTATTTCTCATATAGTAACGGGTCAGCAAGGATTGTGCAAATAATCATCGCTCACCCTTTGATGGCTCCCATCATTACGCCCTTCTCGAAATATTTCATGACAAACGGATAGATGATGATCATAGGCAACGAAGCAATGACAATCGTCGCATACTTGATCCGTTCGATTTCGAAGAATCTTGTTGAAAGCACTGTATCCGATGTTGCCATATCCGCTGATTGCGCACTCATCAGGATATCCCGCAAAATTACCTGAAGAGGATAATTTGCTTTCCTTGAAAAGTACATGATCGGACCAAAGTAAGCGTTCCAGTGGCCAACGGCGTAGAACATCGCAATGATCACGATGATGGTTGTCGAGAGAGGAAGAACCACCTGTAGCAGGAATTTGGTGTTGGAACATCCATCGATTAATGCAGCATCCTGGAGTTCAGAGGGGATATTGTTCTGGAAAAAAGTTCTGGTGATGATGAGGTTATAGGTGCTTATGACTCCTGGGACAATGATGGCCCACATTGTATTCATCATACCTAGGCTTCTCACCACCAAGAATGTTGGGATCATTCCTCCAGAAAAGAACATGGTAAAGGTTATAAGCATCATCAGGGTATTACGTCCAACGAGGTCTTTGCGAGAGAGCGGGTAAGCTGCAAGGATTGTCATTACTACATTCAACAGGGAGCCAACCAAAGTATATCGAAATGAGTTAATGAAACTGTGGCTAATGTCTTTATTTGCAAAGACTTTCCGGTAGGATTCCATATTGAATCCTACCGGTAGGAATTTGACCTTTCCTTCAAGTATAGCAATGGGATCACTGACGGAATTTGATAGTACAATAACCAGTGGATAGATCATGATGATGCATACGATAATTAATAACATATGAATACATGCGACCAGAATAGTATCGTTGTTGATATGAGTGGTCTTTCTCTTTTGTTTCTTGGGCATGAGGCAATCTCCTACCATAGAGATGAATCAAACAATTTTCGTGAGATGCGGTTGGCACCCAACAAGAGGACAAAATTGATTATATTGTTGAATAGCCCAATTGCTGTTGCGTAGTCATAGTTGCCATCTCGTACTCCCGTAAGGTAAACATAAACTGGGATGACATCACTCGATGCTATGTTCAGGTCATTTTGCATCAACAAGACCTTGTCCACCCCGAGGTCCATGATTCCTCCGATCTTGAGGATTAGCATGATCATGATAGTAGGAATGATGCATGGGATTGTAATACGAAAAATCTGCTGGAGTTTGCTTGCTCCATCCACTTGGGCTGCTTCATATAACGACGGATCTATACCTGCAAGGGCTCCCAAGTAGATGAGTGAACTCCATCCCATATTTTGCCAGATTCCCGAAATTATATAAATAGGTTTGAACCAGTTTACCTCCTCCAGAAAACGGATGGGCTCTCCTCCGAGAACAGCAATCAAATGATTGATAATTCCATACTCCGGGTTTGTCACTGTGCTGATCAAGGCAACGAGAACAACAGTTGAAAGGAAGTGCGGCATATAGGTGATGTTCAAGACAAATGCCTTGAAATATTTTTTTCGTACTTCATTGACAATGATGGCAAAAAAGATGGGAAGAGGAAATTGAAAGATGATTTGGTAAACATTGATCATTATGGTATTAATCACCATTCGGGTAAACCGGAACGAGGAGAAGAAGCGTTTAAAATGATACATCCCGACCCATGGGCTTTTTAGAAAACCGATTCCTGGATTGTAGTCACGGAAGGCGATTTGAACGCCATACATTGGGATATACTTGAAGATGATATAGAAGGCCAGTACTGGGACCAGCATCAAGTAAAGATCGAAGTTGCGGATGATTGACCGTATTTTCTGCCGTTTCAGAAAGGAGTGTGGAAGGTATTGGCATCGGTCCATGGGATGGGTATTAGAACGTTTCATCGCAAGTGTCTCCTCTACTCATCTGTAGCGCTTCGGTGATAATTTTCCCTTCACTTTGAGCGGGAGGAGCGGCATTTAACAGATGAGCCATGGTAGGGGCGAAGTCAATAGTGTTGACCTGTCGGGTGATTGTGAGATTTTCCACGATACCCGCACCCCACATGAGTGAGAAAATATGCTGGGAAGTCTCATCAAGTGAATCATGGGTGCCTCCAATTGCTGGCGCATAATCTTTGAAGATATGTGGTGGACTGGGAGAGATGTAGAGGTCACAAAAATCCGTGCTACCCGTATTCTGGATTTCATAGGCGTTCATGACTTTCCCAACGTAGGTTTTGTTAGAGACCAGAGCTTGCAATGCCAGAATTTCTTTAAAAGGAACTGGCCGGATGAAAGAAAGCAGAAGCGATAGTCCAGCACTGCAGAGGACGATATCAGTGAATGGCGAAGGTCGTTCACCAGGTTTCAGTACTTCAAAACGATAGCCTTTAGAGCGTATCAAAGTTAGGAGGTCTTGGTATGCAGCTATGGATGTTTCGTTGAATTGGAATGGTGTCATCCCATGGTCGGTGATGAGGAAAAACGAGAGTCTAGGGTAGAGTTCCAGGAGGCTAACTCGCTCGAGGAATCGTCCAAGAGCTGTATCCATTTGGTGTAGCCGCCACAGGATGTTTTCCATGCGTTGTCCTTCGGTCGTTGCCATGGGGGCAAGTGTGCCGTTGTTGTGACCGACGGTATCGAGGTCATCCATGTACATCGCAACAAAACGGGGTATCTTGTTCATTTTGATCAAGGAATTTCCCGAATAGACAGTGTCCCCAGCCAGCACACGATATAGCTGATCAAATCGTTGTGTATAAGTCCCATACGGCAATGAGATGTATGGCCTCTGTGGATCTCCTGCATAGGTGCCATTATCTTCGAAGGTAAAGTGATGGACCGAAGCTACGGTAAGGCCTTGCCGAAAGAACGCATCAGCCATATTCTCAGCCCGGTTTTCTCTGCGTTGTTCAACGATTATTCTCTGTTCTTTGTCATAGAAGATCTTCACATTACCCGTACGACTGGCATACGCTCCCGAGGCGATTGCAGTCTGCATGGGATTGGTGATCGAGGGGATTCCCGTTCGGGCGTTTGTGAAGAACACACCAACTTTCCTAAGATGATTGATAGTGGGAATCAACGATTGCGATGAGGCAAGGTCATAGTAGTGAGCAGCAAACCCATCCCAATTGATGTACACCACGACCCGGTCATTATCCACGTAGAGCCTCCTTGCTGGTACACAAATTCGCTCCAGTTTCCCGAGCTACAGTGTATGCCCAATCGGTCCTTCCCACATGGGTGAGGCCGTGAGCATCGCTGCCTGGACTGAAGCGGACCTTCCGACTAACGAGATACTCGATTACCCAACGCCTAGGTGTCTCAGTAGCGCAGTGTAGCTCACAAATTTTGCCTGAAGAGAGTAGGGCTTGTGCAAGTTTTTCCATGTATGCCCTGTCCAAATACTTTTCCACAATCGAGAGGCAAATAGCTCGTCTCTCTTCGTAGGTAGTGTCAAGCCCCTCAATGAAACGTTCAATGGGCAGGTAGTCCTCACAATGGCCCAAGATATCTCCTGGCCCTGCCGCCATTACGATCATGGATTCCTTGTACATCTCCCAATACCGGTCGTTGAAAAAAACTCCTGGCTCAATCTTGCCCTCATACGGTATGTAGTGACAGCTGGTGATGATCAGGTCACATGCCTGAATGAGGGCGGGGCTCATATCTAGCGTTCCGCTAGGTAGCGGGGTGGTCTCCACACCACACAACACCGTAATACCCAACTCGTGGCCCAGTGTTCGTATCTGCCCAAAGTGGTCCATCAGGGCTTCTTCCGTCAAACAAGAAATCGAATGTCGGAAATCATTAGGATCAAAGTGATCTGTAATTGCCAAAACGTTAACACGTTGCAATAGGGCCGCCTCTATCACCTGCTTTACCGAGGCTTTTCCGTCAGAGAACGTCGTATGGGTATGAAAGTCCGCCTTATGCATCATGGGCTACGACCTTCCACCACGAGAATCCATAGGCAGGTATGGTAACTGTCAGCACATCTGAATTGTGGTAGAGCGTGCCATGGCCGGCAATCAGCTCAAGTGTATGGTGCTCGTCACACACAGACGGGTCAACAGTGCAAGGCACACTCCCATCGGATGCGTTCACCAGGACCAATACCCGTTCTCTTCCCACATCATGGCGAAGCAAGCCAAGAATGGCAGGAGGCATCTTCAATACCTCCTGTTCTGCATGAGGGCTGAAGGCACTATGCTGTTTTCTCGTTTCAATGAGGTGTTTTAGACGGGTGAATATAATTTTTTCCCGTCCGTTATCTTTCAAGAACCTCTCGAGTTCGTCCTTATGGTACTTCCTACGGTTGATGGATCGGGCTATGCCAGTATTTGCAACTCCTTCATGATGATTTATGTCACCGAAGAGCGTATTGAAGTATATCGCTGGTACGCCCCTCAGTGCCAAGAGGATGGATTGTGCTCCTATGAACTTATCAATATTGATTTCTGGGTCATCTTCAGGATCACAGATAAGGTCATGGAACGTACAATTCAGCTCATAGTATTGATTTTTTCCTTCCGGAGTTGTCTTATAATTCACCCGCCCCCCTCTTTGTAGCGATAGTGCAGCCAATGCTTCAATTTCGCTTTCCATAAGAATCCCGGTGGCGGGGACAACACCGACACCGTCGTGTGAAGCTAAGAAATTCAGGTAGGTCGTTGAGCCGTTGAACTGCAAAGTGCGTAGCCATGTACCAAGGCTATTCATCTCCTTACTGAGGAAACTGTGCACAACAAGGGGTGGCAAGGAGAATTGATAAATAATTTGGGCTTCATTATAACCATCCCCGAAGTAGGAGATGTTGTGTATATGGGGGATATTGGTCTCACTTACCAAGACGACCCAAGGACAAACAATGTCAAGCACCAACCGAATAATCCGGATTACAGCATGGCATTGGGGGAGATTAGATGATGTCGTACCTACTTGTTTCCAGAGATAATTGATTGCATCAAGGCGGATTAATGAGGCCCCATGTCCCACATAGGCGAGAAGTGTATCAATGACTTCCAATAACACTTGTGGATTTTTATAGTTCAGATCGATTTGATCTGGGCTGAAAGTGGTCCAGATCTCCTTGATTCCTCGCTGCGTTTGGAACGAGGTGAATAGTGGTGAAGTCCGAGGCCTGACTATCATCGAATAATCGCCTTCAGTGTCTTTCTCGATGAAGAAATCGCTATACGATCCTTTGCCTCTGATGTATCCCTTGAACCAATTGCTTTGTGAGGAGATGTGGTTGATTACTGCGTCAAACATCAAACGACTGTTCTTGGCTAAAGCAGACACATCTTCCCAAGAACCAGTTTCTTGATTCACCTTGCGATAATCAATCACCGAGAATCCATCATCGGAGGAGTAGGGGTAGAAAGGAAGGAGGTGGATCATTGAAAACGTAGACTTTAGGTAGGTATTCAAAAACCAATTCAGTGTAGCTAGAGGAGTTTTATGTTTTGATCTAATGGCATCAGGGTATGCAATGAGTAGGACATCCTCTTCACAGAAGACATATCGTCCTCGTAAATTAATCTGTGATTCTCTCACAGCAGACCTATTGGCATCAATGGCCTGTCTGTGGGTATTCATACTGTTTTTAATGGATGAAAAGAACCATGCAAACTCTTTTGTTGGATATACGAACGAGAATAGATTCCGTAGGTTCTCAATGTTGGATTCTCCGATATCGGTGGCTTTTATTTCCATTTCAGATAACCTCAAGGTAGTCCCTGTCGGGCAGTAGCGGGAAAGGTGCGGTCGGAAGGGTCTGATACCAGAAAGCTACCGAGGCAATATCATCCTGCAAAGGGAGAAATCGCCTGTCAGCCCGCCATCCCAATGCTTGAACCGTGATTTTCAGATCAGATTCAAAACGAATGGGATCAACGATGTGCCATCGATACAATCCAAAGCGTTGCTGAGAACTATAACACCCATCGGGAGAAATTACTTGGCACAATCCTGCGTATGGGGTATTGAACTCCTGATATTTTCCGGACCGTACTTTCTCATCCTTGACAGCCTTTCGGTCGTAGAACATGGCTTCAAAGTTGTAAGATCCACAAAAGTAGTCCTCTGTCCCCGTTCCACATATTGTCGGATATTCACTGTCCCCATCGAGGAAAAACTTGAACTCCCCCTCTCCCCACCATCCATTGTTATTGACACCCCAGCACATATAGGTTCCTACGTATTGTCCCTTACCGTGAATATTGTCTACGAGCACGTACTCCTGTTTATATGGAAGGGGGTTTGTCCGACGGAACTGTGCATGAAAATAACCGATGTTGTCCTCCACTTCCGTGAGGCAATAATCTATCTGGTAGAAGAATACAATGGGATCATCGCTGCGATTCTCGACGGTGATTCTACAGTTTTTAGCGAAAGGCATCTGCCAATATGAATTGAAAGCCGATCCTGGATTCACGCACACAGCAAGCGATGAGATTGCGGTATAGCGCTCCCAACCACAAGCAAAGAAGTCCCCCAAGGGGCATTCGACCGAGGGAATCAGCTGATTGTCCCAATAGATTCGGAGGATCTGCTCACGCCATGTTCCTGTTGACGTGATCCAGATGTGTTGAATGCATCCGGGGCCCTCTATTTCTGCTAATACCGTTGTTTTCTTGGCCGGTAAAAGTACATATGGGTTGACCTTCCAGCCTTTTCCGAGTTTCGCAGCACTGAATTTGCTAACTCCATCTTCCAATTCACACCGCGCCCCACCGGCCTTTTCTCCTGTGGGATTCTCAGCACTGATTGATCGTGACCGTGCATCTGAGGTTCGGTAGAGATTACCCATGTGTGTGCCAATTCCGTTGAAGTGTTTCATGTTACCCCCAATATTCAAATGAGGTCATTGTCCATAAACCCCATTGGTTCTATCTTCATGTTCTACAACAATGTTCAATTCTCTTCCATCGCTTGTGACCAGGATGGTTCCATAGGCAACGGTGGTCAATGTCCGGGCATGATACCGAAGACTGTCCAGGGTACTCTGCGTTGGTTCTCCACTGGATACAATATTTACTTGTGGATCCACACTCAACAAGAATAGTGATGAGCTTGAAGTGGACAGCCCATGGTGGGGAACCTTCAAGAGATCACTTTTAAGCCGCTCTCCATATTGATCAATCAGCATGTATTCTGTTTCCTTGTAAATGTCTCCTGTAAAAAGGAACGAATTGTCTCCGTAGGTCAACAAGAATACCATGCTATGGTTGTTTTCAAAGATTGATTGTGTCCGATCATCAACTACCGAGGCGTCATATGTAATCGGAGAGATTGGGTTCAGGAAATCAAGAGACAAGCCTTCATCCAGTTCAATCCTATCCCCTCGTTGTATGTAATGATACGGAATTTTTTTCTCCTCCGCTTTGCTCAGGATCGATTCCCTTATGGATGCTGATTTCCCCTGAGGGAAAGAGAAGTTGATTAGCAGCACACTGCCAATTGTGAAGTCTTCGCTTAGGCGGTCAAAATCACCGGTATGATCGCTGTGGAAGTGGGAGTAGATTACATAATCCAGGTGGCTAGTCCCGGTGTCCTTGATAAGACTGCTCACTAGATCATGATCCCGATCATAGCCGGCATCGACCAGAAGTGTTTTTCCTCCGGGTGTGATGATGAGGGTGGATTCACCATTTTTGATACCCAACTCATGGATACCAAAAAATCTCAAGGTGAGTAGTCCCTTTTCTTCGTGTGTTCGTTGGATTGGAGAAGGAGCAGTTGTCTTGTCCTCGAGGATCATCGCAGTTGTGCAAGAGACCATCAAGAATGCACACATAATGAACACCATGAACTTTCCCACTCTTTTCATATGTTCCACCTCTCCTCCGTAAATGAATAGCCGTGCCACTTGCTCTGAAGAGACACGGCCGAAATATTGTTAATGCGAAGTTAGATCCTGCTCTTGATGATTTTATATGCTTCGCGATAGACCTCTTCAAGTCGACCTACCTTCATGTTGGTAAGGTCGGACACATATTTGGCCCAATCTTTCTCAAGATCGAGCCTGCCTGTCATGAACGCTGCTCGAGCCTCTGTATAATACTTGTTGATTTCACCTAGAAGTACGGAGCGCTCCTTCTCCAGTTCAGTGGGAAGTGTCGGTAAACTATAGGCATGCTCAGTGTTGTACGGTGCAAAGATATCGACACAGTCGGGCGTTAGGGTCCCCTCGAACAATGGAAGAGTCTGTTTTGCTGTGTACTTGCCTGGCATAGCATTGGGTCCAAGCCACATCGAATATTTCGCCATGGCAAATTCCACTCCCTGTGGATCTTGTGTAACCTTCTCCGTGTAGCTGAGCGAACCGTCGGGGTTCACCCTGTAGGTATCACCCTCAATACCCATTCGTACTAGAGTCGCCCCCTCATCACCAAAAAAGTAATCAATCCAACGGGCTGTCTCTCGTGGGAACTTGTTCACAGAGGTTATGGAGAACGTTGCGACACCCAAGAGGGGAGAAACCTTCCAGTTCCAAATTACGTTCGCTTGTCCATATGGACCGAATGTAGGCTCCAAAATTCCAAATTCACTTGAATCCGCCGGTGGCAACAACAATGTCATGCCAAACTGGTCATTGGAGAGGCGTGCAAAGAATTCTGGGCTCTTGCGGGTAAAGAGGTCTGGCTCTATCAACTTCTCTGAATAGAGTGTGTGTAGGATACGGAATGCCTCCTTCATATTGTCAGAGGTGAACATTTGGAAGAGCTCTCCATCGATAATGTTGAATGGATAACCAAAGACATTGTCAATTGCCGCGAATCCACGTGCCGTTCGCTCTAACTCGGCAAGGTCACCAAAGGAGATGGGATATTCATCATTCCTATCCCCATTGCCATTTGCGTCCATGTCCCTGAAAGCCCTTGCCACATTATAGAATTCTTGGAGGGTCGTTGGTTTCGCCATCCCGACTCGTTTCAACCATGCCTCGTTTATGTACATGAACCGACGTGTGGTGTCGATTGGGTCGGGGTAATAAGCTGGCAAGGCAAAGATTTTGCCATCTGGTTCGGTCAGGGCAACTTGGAGGTTGACATCGTTATTGTACGCCTCGGTGAAGTTGGGCATCAGGCCTTCATCCATGTACTGGCGTAGGTCAACTAGTTGTCCAGATGCTGAAAACTTTCTGACATCGGACATGTTCAAAGCATTCTTGAAGAAGATGTCGGGAAGATCGTTTGCAGCGAAAAGAGTCAAAGCTTTGGTTCTCGCCTCGGTATTCACGACTGTCTCCCATTCGACTCGGACATTGGTCCTCTTTTCCAGTTCTTTCCAGACAAGCATGTCATCGTCCCATTCGGCGTTGCCGGAGAATTTGGAGCCGTAACCCTTGAGGGTGATTTTTTCCTCTACAATCTTAGTCCCCTCTTTGTAGAAGTTGTCTTCAGAGCGCGTTGTCTGTGGGGTCTTCTGCCCTTGGGCGAACACGCTGGTTGTGCTCAACAAGACCAGCAGGAGTACCCAGATACCTCGAAATTTCGTTTTCATACAATCCCCCTTTGGATTTGATGTTCTTTCATCAATATTGATATCCAAAACGTTTTGGATATATTTTATATCCTAATCGCAAACGTTTTGGTTGTCAAACTATTTTTACATCAACTAGACAATTCCCTCTGCATTTCCCCATAACCATAATTACCTAACCGAAGTAGCTTATGGTATTACTCTCCCATCTGTTAATGCCATGGCAACCAATTTTTTCAGAGATTATTATGGCATTGCCGTCGATCTGCTCTTGGAACAGCATCGGATATCGATTGCCTACGAAATCAAAAGTGGGGATCGATACACAAGGGAACAATTGGCTGGACATAAGAGGTTTGGTGATTGATATCAATGTTCAC
>LVBE01000145.1 GCA_001603105.1 Spirochaetales bacterium Spiro_03 | reverse complement strand
GTTTCACAACACCTCCTCCCCGTCAACCTCTATTTCATCCGATAGCCGTACTTGGAACAAGCGGCATGACTGTCAGCCGCCTCGCCTATGGTACCATGTCCTTTGGCTCGCGAGCCGACCGTGCCATGAGCGAACGCCTCTACCGCACTGCCCGCGACAGCGGCATCAACTTCTTCGACTGTGCCAACGTATATCAGAAGGGAGAGGCCGAGCGAATCCTCGGTGCGTTGATCAAAGCCGAGCGCGACAAGGTCATCATCACCACCAAAGCACAGAGTCCGATGAGCGATGATCCAAATGATCGAGGCTGCTCTGCCAAGAACCTCACACGATCGTTGGAAGGGAGCCTTAGGCGCCTGGACACCGACTATGTCGATATCTTCTTCCTCCATGGAGACGATCCATCCACCTCCGACGAGGAGATCCTGTCTACCATGCAGAAGCTCTACCTGCAAGGCAAAATCCTGAGCTTCGGACTGTCCAACTACAGTGCATCCAGGACCCAGCGCTTGATCACCAAAGCGGCGCTATGCAATCTGCCACGGGTGCAATGCATCCAACCGATGTACAACCTCGCCAAACGAACCTGTGAGATTGAAATCCTACCGATGGCAGAACGCGAACAGGTAGGAGTCATCACCTACAGCCCACTGGGTGGGGGGCTGCTCACCGGTCGATACACCAATGCCGCTGAACCATCGGTGCGGTTAGTAGAGAATCCACGATACCGAACTCGTTATGGTAGTGCTGACTACAGCCGTATTGCAACCGAGTTCCTCGCCCTAGCGACTACTCTTGGTATCCACCCAGCGACCCTAGCTGTGCGTTGGATCCTTGCAAACCCACGCGTCACCGCCCCGATCCTTGGAGCAGCTACCATCGAGCAACTTACACCCTCTCTTATGGCAATACAGGATTGCCTTGATCAAGAGACGCTGGATGCACTTGATCAGATCAGTGCTCCACCTCCGCCCTACCATGATCGCAGCGAACTTGCATAACTGAAGCGAAGGCACACTACTGTCCCTTCTAGGGCATGGATATCCATGCCATCGCCCAACAACGCTTCAACATCCCCTACCTCAGGCCGTTTCAACAGTTGGTGATCAAAAGGATCATCGAGGATGACCGACCACAGAGCCACCACCGTCCCACGGTCGTGATCCTCCCCACAGGTGGCGGCAAGAGCCTGTGCTATATGCTGCCGGCAACGGTGGTGGAAGGTCTGATCATCATCGTCTACCCCCTGCTCTCCTTGATGAACGACCAAAGGCGACGCTTTGAGCGAGCTGGCATCGAATGTGTCCAGCTGCAGGGCAATCAGAGTAGCCAGAGGCGTCGAAACAGCTTCGCTCAGATCGATGATGGGGTGAAGGTGGTCATCACCAACGCCGAAACCCTTGAGCAGCCGCAGATCCTTGCCCAATTAGGGCGCCATACCATCAGCGTGCTGGTCCTCGATGAGGCGCATACCATCGTCAGTTGGGGCAAAGGATTTCGCCCAAGCCTCGCCCGGCTAGGGCTTTTAATTGCCCACTTGCCGGTCCGTCAGCTCTTGCTCTTCACCGCTACCGCCGATGCCCTCGTCTTGGCAGAGCTCAATCGCCTGATCTACCCCAATCGACGTTCTCACCTCATCAGAGCCTCGAGTAACCGAGCCAATATCAGCTATCACGTCACCTTCACCCTCTCACCGAAGCGAGCGGTCACTACGTACCTAAAGATGCCACAGAGCCGACCGGCGCTGGTCTTCTGCCGTACCCGCCGCCTCTGTGAGACAATGAGTGAACACTTCCGGCTCTGCCATCCAGCCATACCCACGTTCTATTACCATGCAGGGCTCTCAAAAGCTGAGCGCCAACGCATTGAGGACGCCTATATCGATGACAGAGGTGCTGTTCTCTTCGCTACCAATGCCTTTGGCATGGGTGTCGATAAGAGTGACATCAGGACGGTCATCCACACCTACCTGCCACCCGATGCCCTCTCCTTCCTCCAAGAGAGCGGACGAGGCGGACGCGATGGTAGACACTGCCACTCGTTGGTGCTGCTCAAGGCCAACGATGTCCCCTCCTCGCCACTTTATGCGATCTTCAGCCAAGACAGTGTCTGTTTCCGTAGCCTTCTACTCAACGCCTTGGATGAGCGTGTCGATACCTGTAGCGGCTGCGATGTGTGTGACAACACCTATTACAAAACGAGCGAAGGAGAACAGGCGATCATCGCCGCTGTCCGCCATAAGGTGCTAGGCCATAGCGTAGTATCTCTCATCGAGCAACTTACCGACGACCGCATCCGCTATCGCCATAGCGGCCATTTGGCTGGGTGGCAGCCGATTGAAGTCAACGAGGCGATACAGACACTCATCGCAGCAAAAAAGATCCGGGCACTGAAGAGAGGGGGGCGGCTCTACTGCCCTCCTTCGTTGACAAACAGACGAGCTCTCCGTACTGTATGGCAAAGAGGAGGATCTGATGGCAACGATCAAGGATATCCAAAGCGGAGCATTGCACAGCTCATACAGCGGGCTCTACGGCTCTTCATTCGATGAAGCTGACCAAGACCGGCGCTACAGCGCCCTTGCCAAAGAGCACACCCGCCTCTTTGGCTCCCCGTCTTTCTCCCTCTTCTCCACCGCCGGGCGCAGTGAGCTCGGTGGCAACCATACCGACCATAACCTGGGCAAAGTCATTGCAGCGACGATCAACCTCGATACCATAGCCGCAGTGAGCCGACGCTCCGATCAGACGGTCGTCCTTATCAGTGAGGGCTACCCACCAGTTGAGGTGGATCTCAGCAACCTAGAAAAGGTGGTTTCGGAGGAGAACACAACCGAAGCGCTCGTACGTGGCATCGCTTTCGCTTTCAAAGAGCGAGGGCTTGCCATCGGTGGATGGCAAGCCAATACCTCAAGCCGGGTCCTCAAAGGCTCCGGTCTCTCATCCTCTGCGGCCATCGAGGTGCTCTGTGCCACGATCTTCAACCATCTCTTCAATGACGATACCCTCGACCCAATTGATCTTGCCATCATCGGCAAATTTGCCGAAAACCACTACTTCGGAAAGCCCAGCGGCCTGATGGACCAGCTTGCCTGCGGCTTTGGCGGAATCGTAGGCATCGATTTCGCCGATGAACAAAACCCCGTGGTCACTCCCATCCCCGTCTCTTTTTCTGATTGGGGCTACCACTTGGTCATAGTAGATACCGGAGGCAACCACGCCAACCTCACCCCCGAGTACGCGGCGGTCCCCAAAGAGATGGGCTTGGTCGCCTCCTACTTTGGTGTCAGGTACCTCAGACAGATCGACGCCAATACGTTCTTCTCCTCCATACAGCAGCTACGAGCACATATTAACAACGACCGTGCAATCCTCAGGGCAATTCACTTCTTTGAGGAGAACCGACGTGTAGATGGAATGCTACACGCCCTACAACACAACGACATCGACTCATACCTTGACCTGGTCAATATGAGCGGTGAGAGCTCGTTCTGCTTCCTCCAGAACCTGTATCCCACCACACTCCCCTCCGAACAGGGCCTGAGCTTGGCTATCGCGATGACCAAGGTCATTTTGGGCAGAAGCGCCACCGTGCGTGTCCACGGAGGAGGGTTTGCAGGAACCATCCAAACCTATGTGAAGAGCGATGATCTTGGCCATTATGTCAAAGAGATGGAAAGGGTCTTCGGCAAAGGATCGGCCACCGTCATCGAGGTGCGCAGCACACCTACGACGTGTATCCTTGCATGAGTTACTCACCCACCAATCAATTGGATGGATTGGCTTTGAGGTGCGAGGCTACGTGATTGTATATTTTGTGCCTCGCCCCTCTCCTTCGATTTTTACATACCCTTGTTCTACCAATGATTTCAATAGTTTCACAGTCTTTGTTTTCCCAAAACCAGTATGTGTTGCCACTTCTGTGCTTGTAAGTTTTCGATTTCCCTTAAAAGAGTAATAAACAAGCTTCTCATCGCTGCGTAAAGGCAACTCTTTTTGCATCACCGGGAGCACCACCTTAATCGAATTATCGAACACATCAAATATTGGCTTTATCTTACTGTTGGAATATGCGTTATTGATTCTCTTGACCCCGGTTCCAAATCTTTCGATATGATGAAGCCTAAAGAAAATATTCCCAATAATTGGGTTTCTTAAAATTGATATCTGCCCTTCAAGATACTCTTGCTTGGTCATACCACCCGGAAGCCCCCCCGGTGATGATACTTCAATCCGCTCATCATACATGGCCACCCGTATATGGGCATTAACATCCCATACTCTATGGATTATCGCATTGGCGATTGCCTCTCTAAACGCCTCTTCTGGGATTCTTTGTACTCTTTCTCTCAGAGCCCCTTTAATTTCCTCGTATTGGTAATATTTCCGATACATGGCTATGGCATTTTCGTACTGTTGTAGTATTGAAATGCCTGTAAACGTTTCTCTATCTAACATTATATTGATGCTCTCACCAAACCTCACTACATCAATGCCGAAATGGGAGTTTTCATCAGAGAGCAGCTCTGCAGCTCGATTGAAACCCGTATCTTTTTGGTATAACCCTAACGTGATCAGGATGTCGTCAGTGAGAGATTGTATGCTCATATGCGTCATCAGGCTACGTTCGAGGTACGTAAACTTCAAGTCCTGGTTTTCTGCCGGTAGACTTTCGTACGTTTTGTTTTGGCCTTCTAGAATAAGCCTTTTGAGCTCGTACGACTCAACGTGCACCGTCGATGTATCATTTCTTTTGTAGGCTTTTGATTTGTAAAAGTATGGCTTATCCAAACCTTCCTTAACAGTCAAAACAATAACATTGGTATCCTCATGTACTTGTAATTGGAAATCAACCTTAGGATCTATTGCATCATTGATTTTATTTTCAATATCCAAACAAGCCTGTGTAGGAT
>LVBE01000144.1 GCA_001603105.1 Spirochaetales bacterium Spiro_03 | reverse complement strand
CATCCAGGAAGGTCACCTGCTTGTCCTGGCGTTTGATCAAGACCTCAAAGCCCTGGGCAGCTGGGGTTGTGGCGCTGTTGATGTGGATCGAGACGAAGAGTGCACCTTTATTGTTCAAGCTTTGTTGGACAGCGATGGCGCTACGCTCGGCCAACGAGAGGGAGACATCGCCCTGCCGGGTCATGATGACCTCCAGATCCGGGCAGTCGAGTCGCAGCAGCGTCGCCAGGCGCTTTGCGATGTCGAGCGTCAGATCCCGTTCGTAGACCATGCCACCGGCAAATGACCACCGATAGGAAGCCCCGGGGTCATGGCCGCCGTGCCCTGCATCGATGATGACCGTCCCGACAGGCAGTGAGAACGGGTCGACCGCCGCTATGAGCGGCAGAACCACGAGGATGAGGGCGAGTACCACACTCAGGCGCCTCACACCCCGCCTCCTTGCTCCCAGCCGGTGACCAAGGAATGGAGGTCCTCCTTTGCCTGCCATCGAAGGCGCCGCTTCACCTCATCCTTCCAGACCTGTCGGTCAAAGCCAGAGCGAGGAGGCCTGGATAGCGCCATCTCTCCATTTTTGCGCTTCTTCAGGGACAAAGCCTTGGTATGAAAGCGGGCAACGCCTGCACGCTCGGTGCGATCCTCGATGACCGATTCGCGCTCGATGAACTGCATCAATAGTGCGCTAGTCGCCAAAACCCTGTGGCCCATGAACCCTGCACGGAGGCCCCAGTCCAAAAGCTGGTAGTAGTCGCTCTCAATCGCCTCATCAAAGCCTCGGAGACGTTGGAATGCAGCACGGTCATAGAGACCGAGACCCATCACCGGATAGAGGGTGCGCACACTCTCCTCTGCCTCCATAGCGGGGAAGGTGCTATCGACCTCGACGTACCTGCCATCGAGGCGGGGAATCCTGACCGATGGAACGACCTCCTTGTGGCAGTTGGCGATCACACTCGCCCATGCGATGCGGCTCGTGCCTTTGGAAAAGAGGCGCGGCCCATCGAAGCGGGCAAGGTAGAGATCACTGCGGGTGATGAGAAAGTAGTTGGCCCCGCATTCGTTTGCCACGGCATTGATGCGCTCACCCGCTGTCGCCCAGGACTTGAAGCTGATGACGCTGATGTCCCCATATCCCTCAAAGCGCCCATCCACCTCACCTTCGGTGACGACGAAGAGGCTCTGGTTGAGGTTGGAGCGATACCACGCGATCGCCTCATCGAGCTGGGTGACATTGCCTGAGTCGATGATGGCGATAGCCAGCCTCATTCTCCCTTTGTGAGCTTGTAGCGCACGACTGCGGTGGACGGTGTACCTACTCTCCATCATCCAAGAGTACCACATCCTCAGGGCGGAAGATCATCGTCTTATGCCCGCTACCCAAAATCCGGGTGATGTCAGCGCTTGGATGGCCTGCCACCTGTGCAATTTCGGCTGCGTTGAGGTAGACAGCAGCCTTGGCAAAGGGCTTCTGCCCCTCTACCTGCACCTGCACCACATCCCCTTCAGAAAAGACACCCTGTACCCGCACCACCCCGCTAGCGAGCAGGCTTTTCTTGGCCAAGATCGCCTCCTTCGCCCCTTGGTCGATCACGATCGAGCCGAGGTGAGAGTTGTTGAGGATCCACCGCTGCCGCTGGCTGAGGCGTTTTTTTGGATGGATATAGGTGCCCAGAGCCTCCCCATCGATGAGGCGCAGCAAGACATTCTCTTCATAGCCGCTGGCGATGATGGTCCCACAGCCACCGACGGCTGCGATCTTGGCAGCCAGCAGCTTGGTCTTCATCCCACCGGTGGAGTGGGTGGAACCGGCCCCTCCTGCGTAGGAGAGGACCTCATCATCGAGACGCTCGACCTCATGGAGCAGGCGAGCTGAGCGGTCTTTGCGAGGGTCGGCGGTATAGAGCCCTTCGATATCGGTGAGGATGATCAACAGATCGGCGTCGATCTTGCTGGCGACCATCGCACTCATACGGTCGTTGTCCCCAAAAGCCGTACCGATCTCGGCAGTACTCACCGTATCATTCTCATTGAAGATCGGGACCACGCCAAGCTCAAGCAGCGTTGAGACGGAGTTACGGAGGTTGACGTAGGTGAGGCGGTTGTTCAAGTCACGGCGGGTGAGCAGCAGCTGGGAGCAAATCAAGCCCTTCGTCTTGAAGGAGCGGCGCCACGATGACATCAACAGGGGTTGGCCGATAGCAGCGCACGCCTGCCGTAGCGGCACCAGCTTGACCTTGCCCTTCAACCTGAGCTCCTTGGCTCCCATCCCGATGGCGCCGCTACTGACGAGCAAGACCTGGTAGCCTCGCTCCTTGAGGGCGGCGATCTGGGCACTGATCTTGTCAATGCACGCCTCATCGATGCCATCGCTACTACTGAGCAAGTTGGTGCCGACCTTGACGACGATCCGCTTTACCTGTGCATAATCACGCATGGCTGTCCCCCTCGATCGGCAAAAGGCGGTGGGTGAACGGGCGAGCTTCACTACCGCTGTAGGTAGCGACGACTTGACCGCTGCCATCGAGCAAGTACTTGGTGCTCATCAGTCCCTCCATGCCCACCGGGCCGCGGGCGTGGATCTTCTGTGTCGAGATCCCGACCTCAGCGCCAAGGCCGAAACGGTAGCCATCGGCAAAGCGGGTCGAGCAGTTGGCAAAGACATCGGCGCTGTCGACTTGGGCAAAGAACGTGTTGATGGCCGACTGTGAGGTGGTCACGATTGCATCAGTGTGGCCGCTGCCGTAGGTGCTGATGTGTCTGATCGCCTCATCAAGTGAGTCGACGACGCGGATATTCACACTCAGATCGAGGTACTCGATACTCCAATCCCCCGCCCGATAGGGAATGCAGTCGATCAAGGCCGCAACGCGCTCATCGCCATGGATCGCGACTTCACCGCCGAATCGCTCCTTGATGGCGGGGATGAAGCGCTCAGCGATGGTGCTGTGCACCAAGATCGTCTCTGTCGCATTGCACGCCGCCGGATACTGGGTCTTGGCATCGTAGGCAATCGCCACCGCTGTGTTGAGGTCCGCTGTTTCGTCGATGTAGAGGTGGCAGATCCCATCACTATGGCCGAGGACCGGGATGGCGGTGTGGCTCATGATATAGCTGACGAACTCCTTGGAACCACGGGGGATCAACAGATCGATCACATCCTCCATCGCCAGCATCTCGGCGACGTCACTGCGGCTCTCAAGGAGCACGATCCAGCCGCTTCCCAATGAACTTGCCCCAAGGCTGGTACGCATCGAGGCGACGAGGGCGGCGTTTGTGCGGCTCGCTTCACTGCCGCCTTTGAGGATGATGGCATTGCCACTTTTGAGGCAGAGGGAGATGATCTGCACCAGTGCATCCGGGCGAGCTTCGAAGATCATGCCAATGACCCCAATCGGAACGGCAATCTGGGTGAGGACCAAGCCCTCATCGAGCTCTCGGCGCATCAGGGGGGTTCCTATCGGATCGGCGGCACGGACGATATCGGCTATTTGGGCCAGGGCCTCACGTTGCTTGGACGCACTATAGATGAGTCGCTTGATCAGTGAGGGGGCAAGACCCGCGCCGGTGGCCTGGCGCACATCCTCATCATTGGCTTCTTTAATCGCCTGCCAGTCGCGCTCTAGGCCGGATGCGATCAGGCGCAGGGCATCATTGCGCTCACTGACGCTACTGAAGCCCAGGCGCCGCGCCTCCTCTTTGAGCGCTGCCATCTCTTCTTTCCTACTCTTTGACTGCATGACTCTCCCTCTCTGTGGTGAGTATAGCCTATCGTTATTGACCAAAGCTATCAAGGCGAAGATATTTGCAAATTCCGATTGTATTTTCATTTATACAATGGTACCATTCTCTCTTGAAAGGAGTAGTATTGTCATGAAACATCGTCTCTTGATCATTGTCCTCTTTGCCAGCGCAAGCCTTCTCTTTGCCCAGGGAGCCCGTCAAAGCCCCCCAGATGCGATAGGTAGGAGCGCCGTTGATGCAAACGGGCGCACCGTGAGCCTCAAGGCAGCGGTGGGCGACCTCCTTATCGCCGGCAAAGCCGGCAATATGCCCGCCAATGCCCTTTTCCTTTTCCCTGAAGTTGTGTCAATGCATCTCACGCTGCCGAAGACCGACCAGGGCCTCGGTGACTTCTTTGCCCTGATCCGCCCAGAGCTTGACCAACACAGCCGCATCAGCCAAAGCGCAAGCGTCGAGGAGATCGCAACCAGGGCAGCGGACCTGGTGCTGATGAAAGCCACCCACTATGAGAGCACGGCCAAGAAGCTTGACCAGCTAGGGGTGCCTAACTTCACCATGAGCCTTGAGACCTGGGCTCAGTGGCAGGATGAGCTGGTACAGCTGGGAAACCTGCTCGGCAATCCCGGGCGCGCCCAAGAGGTCCTTGCGCTCTACAATCGGCGCCTTAACCTGGTCAACGAGCGGGCGGCCCAACGTTCGGTGAACCAAAAGAAGCGTGTCCTGCTGCTACAGGCAGATCGGATCGACAATACCACCAGCTACAAGATCGCCCCCGACAGCTGGATGCAGACGTGGATGGTCGAACAAGCCGGAGCGCAACCGGTATGGAAGGGAGCCAACAAGGCTTCCAGTGGCTGGTCGACGGTGAGCTTTGAACAGATCGCTGCCTGGGATCCCGACCTGATCGTCATCATCAGCTACTCCACACCCTCCGCCTCCTTTCTTGAGGGCATCTACGCTTCGCCGACCTGGAGAGAGCTCAGGGCTGTGCAGGACGGCGAGGTCTTTGCTAGCCCCCATGACTTGATGAACTACATCCAGCCGGTGGCTTCGTGGATCGTGGGACTGCAGTGGCTGGCAAAGACCATCTACCCTGCATCGTATCGTGATCTGGTCATCGCTGACGAGGTAGAAAGTTTCTATCGCGATTTCTACGCAATCGACGACCCTACGATCATCGCGACCCTGGTCGACTCCTATTTAGCCTCGGTGCAACAAAATCGCCGATGAACGCACAGCTCGCCTACCAGAGGAAGATCAGAAGAAGACGAGGGGCCTTGGCGCTGATGATCGCCACGACCCTGGCCCTAGCCCTGCTGTCGCTCTTTTTCGGTCGCTACCCCAAAGCGGGCTTCGCCCTCCCACTGGATTGGTCCACCAACGCGATGACGCGCCGCGTTCTCGTGAATGTGCGCCTGGTGCGCATCGTCCTCGCCCTGATCGCCGGCTCGATGCTCGGCTGTAGCGGCTTTGCCTTCCAGATGCTCTTCTCAAATCCTCTGGTGGAGCCTGGGTTTCTCGGTGTGAGCCAAGGCTCTGCCTTCGGCGCTGCACTGATGATCGTTTTGGGGGCGGGCAGCACCCTCTCTGTACAGATCTCTTCTACGTTCTTCGGCCTTGTAGCTCTTGCCGTCTCATACGTTTTGGCAACGCGCTTTCGCTTCGGCGGCTGGTTACTTCGCCTCGTGCTCAGCGGCATTGCCGTCAGTGCGATCTTCAGCAGTGCCCTGGCGGCGATCAAGCTGGTGGCTGAGCCAACCAAGGACCTGCAGGACATCACCTTCTGGATGATGGGGGGCCTATGGAATGCTAGTTGGAAGCAGATCCTCTCGATCCTTGTCCCTGTCCTAGTCAGCCAGGTCTATATCATCAGCCAGCGCTGGAAGCTGAACTTGCTTTCGCTTGCGGAAAAGAGCTCCTTCAGTGTCGGCGTATCCACCCGCCGCGACCGCACATTGCTGTTGGTGGCGGCGACGGTGGGAACGACGGTGGTCATCTCCATCACCGGCCTCATCGGCTGGGTAGGTCTGATCACGCCCCATTTAGCGCGCAAGCTCTTTGGCTCCGACGCTTCAGTCTCCCTTCCCGCCTCGATGGTCATCGGCTCCTTCTTTCTGTTGGTCAGCGACACCATCGGCCGTACCCTTCTGCCCACCGAGATCCCCATCGGCTTGGTCACCAGCCTCTTCGGGGCAGTGATCTTCATCATCATCCTCAGCACCAAGAGCCAGGAGGGCAAGGTATGAATGCATTTGAGCTGAACGAGGTGAGCTTCACCTACCCGAGCGGCACCACAGCCTTGCGCGAGGTGAGTTTCACCGTCAAGGAGGGCTCATCGGTGGCACTGCTCGGAGCCAATGGCGCAGGCAAATCGACGTTGCTGGATCTGCTGTTGGGGCTACACCCAAGCCGATCGATCACCCTCTATGGACGGCCGCTTACCTCATATGGACGCAAGGAGGTCGGCCGCCTTGTCGCACTGGTACCCCAGAGCGAGCAGTTCAACTTCTCCTTCACCCTCCTCGACTACGCCCTCTTTGGTCGCAGCCCCTATCTAGGCTCGATGCAAAGCCCTTCTGCCTTCGATGCCCAGATCGCCTATGAAGCATTGGAGGAGGTAGGACTGGCAGGGTATGAGAGTCGAGCCATCACAAGCCTGTCGGGCGGGGAGCACCAGCTCTTGCTACTGGCCCGGGCCATCGCCCAGCAAAGCAGGATCTTGCTGCTCGATGAGCCGACCAGTGCCTTGGACCCAGCGAACCGCCGCCGCACCCTATCACTGCTCAAGCAACTGCACACCAGAGGCAAGACCCTCTTCTTCTCTACCCACGATGTGAACTTCGCCTCCGAGCTCGCCACGGATGTGGTGCTGCTCAAAGAGGGCCGGCTCTTGGCTGCCGGGCCAAAAGAAGAGGTGATCACCGCCCAAGCGCTGACCACCCTCTATGAAACGCCCATGTATGTGGCACAGACCAACGGTCACTCGTTCATGTATTGATCTCCAACGGGACAAAGTCAAAGATCCGCACATCGAAGAGCCCCATGTCAGTGAGCTTATAGGAAGGGATCACCGGCAGTGCCATGAACCCGAGGGTCATGAAGGGGTCGATGGATGGGTGGACCCCCAACTCGCTGTGCGAGAGGCGGTGGATCTCCTCCAATGCCCGGGCGATGGCCGGCCCATCCTCATAGCTCATCAAGCCAGCGATCGGTTGGGCAAATGAGGTCAACACCTGCCCGCCACGGATAATGACCATCCCACCGCCGATCGTTTTGAGGTGCTCGACTGCCGCGCTCATGTCACTGTCGTTGGTACCGCAGACGATGAGGTTATGGCTGTCGTGGCCGACGGTGGTCGCCATCGCCCCTGCCTTCAGCCCCAAGCCACCGAGCAATGCGACTCCCACATTGCCGGTCCCCTTGTGGCGCTCGATGACCGCGAGCTTGACGATGTCCTGAGCCGGATCGTAGACCCACTTTCCATCTTCGAGCGTTACCTGAGCTTCACCTGGTCCAGTGGCGACACTCCCTTCAAGCACCTCAATGACGCGGACTTTGTTGCTCCGTAGAGGAAGGGCAAGGCGCTCGATCGAGAAGTCCTTGATATTGACCTTGGATGCCACGCGCTCATCACGCCGCCCTTTGGCAGGGCTTACCATCACTCCATCCTGGGCGACGAGCGTGCCGGCAACATAGACGCGGTGCATCGCAAAGTCGACCAGGTCCTCGGCAAGGACGAAGTCGGCCCGTAGGCCCGGGGCGATGGCTCCCCGGTCAGTGAGGCGGTAGCAGTCGCTGCTGTTGATCGTCGCCATGCAGATCGCCTCGATGGGATCGAGGCCAGCCTTGACGGCGAGGCGGACGTTGTTGTTGATGTGTCCCTCCTCAAGGATTGACTTAGGCTGGCGGTCATCGGTGCAAAAACAACAACGTCGGATATTGGCAGGTGTAACACCACCGAGGAGGGTGAGCACATTGTGGCTCGCCGACCCCTCACGCAAGAGGATGTACATCCCGCGCCTGAGGCGATCCTTCATCTCAGCCACACTCTCACACTCATGGTCGGTGAGGATCCGCACACTGGTGTAGGCATCAAGCTCACGGCCCAGGATCTCGGGGCTATGCCCATCGACGACCTTGCCTGCCTGTCGGGCTGCCATGATCTTGTCCAACACCTCATCGTCGCCGGCTATGACACCAGGATAGTCCATCATCTCCCCAAGGCCCAGAACGCGGGCATTGGAGAGCGGCTCGACCACATCCTTCGCCCCGATCTTCGCGCCGCTGTGCTCAAAGGAGGTCGCTGGCACGCACGATGGGACCATGAAGAACGCCTGCACAGCGGTATCGACGGTGGCATCGAGCATATAGGAGAGCCCATCAAGGCCGGTGACGTTGCACAGCTCGTGGGGATCGCACACCACGGTAGTCGTGCCACAGGGGACGACCAGGTTGCTGAACTCCTCGGGGGTGGCATGGCTGGATTCGATGTGCACATGGCAATCGATGAAGCCCGGCAGAAGGTACCGTCCCTTGGCATCGACTACCTCTTGGGCTTCACCTTCCCCCTTAGCGGCAAAGGCAGCAAACGAGCCGTCGGCAATAAGGAGGTCCGCTTCGAAAAATTCCTTGTTATAGACATCAAGAATTCTCGCCCCGGTGATGCACAGATCTGCTCTTGCCCTGCCGCTGGCGACATCCAGTACTCGTTTCATCGCTTCTTTTGTTCTCATCACACTCCCCCTTGCGTGAAAGTCTAATCCCCCCTCATTCATTCATCAAGAGTGAAAAAGCCCCACAATCGATACTTACTCTCATTAACCATATCCGATAATTTTACTTATCCTTCAATATTGCCTCTATTTTTTGATTCTCGCCAGTAAAAATGACAAATAAATTGCTCTAACAACAAATTTGACGATTTTTCTGTACGAACAGGCACAAGTAGGATAGAATATAGACATTCAAAACATCTGCAAGGAGTGCATCGATGGAAAAGTTTTTCAAGCTCAAGGAACGAAAAACGACAGTGAAGATTGAGGTAATGGCAGGTATCACGACCTTTTTGACCATGGCCTATATTCTTGCTGTCAACCCGGGCATCCTTTCCGCCACCGGAATGGAGTTCTCCAAAATCTTCTCGGCAACGGCAATCTCGGCGTCCATCGCCACGTTGGCCATGGCCTTGTTGGCCAACCTGCCGTTCGCTCTCGCCCCCGGCATGGGTTTGAACGCCTTCATGGCCTTCACCGTTGTGTTGGGAATGGGCTATAGCTGGCAGTTCGCCCTCACCGCAGTCTTCGTCGAAGGTATCATCTTCCTGATCCTCACCTTCGTGAATATCCGCGAGGCGATCGTCAACTCCATCCCAGCGAACATCAAGAAGGCGATCGGCGTCGGTATCGGACTCTTCATTGCCTTCATCGGCATGCAGAACGCCGGTATCATCGTCGAAGGCGCAACCCTTGTCTCA
This sequence comes from Spirochaetales bacterium Spiro_03, assembly GCA_001603105.1. Lineage (GTDB taxonomy): Bacteria > Spirochaetota > Spirochaetia > Sphaerochaetales > Sphaerochaetaceae > Sphaerochaeta. The sequence goes on along the minus strand of LVBE01000144.1, from coordinate 1,378 downwards.
CTGAATCCCTCTTGGCTCAAAGGTGACGCTGGCCTTGCGTTGCTCGGTCTGATCATCACCGGTGTACTGCTTGCCTTCAAGGTCCAGGGAGCCCTTTTGATCGGTATCATCATCACCACGATTGTCGGCATTCCGTTGGGGATCACCAAGTATGCAGGTGGCTCCTATGTTCCGCCAGCTCCGTACTTCTTCCCCTTTGAGTTCAGCAACATCTTCACCATCGACTTTGTCGTCATCATGTTCACCTTCCTCTTCGTCGACATGTTCGACACCGTAGGGACCTTGATCGGATGCGCTACGAAGGCCGACATGATCAAGCCTGACGGCACGATCCCCAACGTCAAGGAAGCCCTCTTCGCTGACGCTCTGGGAACCACCGTCGGTGCAGTGCTCGGAACCTCAACCGTCACCACCTTCGTCGAGTCCTCCGCAGGTGTCGTAGAGGGAGGCCGCACTGGCTTGACCGCCCTGGTCGTCGCGATTCTCTTCGCCCTCTCCCTCTTCTTCGAGCCGCTCTTCGGTTCGATTCCTGGCGCCGCTACCGCCCCTGCCCTGATCCTCGTCGGTGTGTTCATGATCACCCCGGTCAAGGACATCGAGTGGAACGACATGACCGAAGCGATTCCGTCCTTCCTGACGATTCTCTTCATGGTCGTCGCCTACTCGATCGCGGACGGTATCATGTTCGGTATCCTCAGCTATGTTGTCCTTAAGCTCTTCAGCAAGAAGGCCAAGGAAATCACCCCAATGACCTGGGTTGTCTTCGCCCTCTTCCTGATCAAGGCGCTGATGTCCAACTTCGCCTAGTGCAACCGTGCAAACCCGATGGGCTGTTTCAAAAGTGAGTTTTGAAACAGCCCTTTTTCATGCTTCTAGGCAATGCAGCCATTATGTTTGCCGCTCCCCATACGAGCTAAGGAATGTACAGACCCTCAGTGATTCTTGCGCGCAAAACAACCCTACTATGACAATCCTTCCTCATCAACACAGCGTGGTGCCATCGAGACTGCGATCACACAGACCTACACCAAAGGCTACAAGGTTTAGATGAAGACCACTTACCATTGGTTGGTTGGCAGGCAATACCATAAAACAGATTGCTGAACTTGCCCAAACCTCTGTCATCCTTTGCACATGACTGCTCTCGCTTCATAGCAACAATCCTAACAATTTCACCTCAATTTTGTAATTTTCTGCTCTCTTTACCCATGATGTCACAGGATGATAAAAAATTTAATCATTATTATTTCCTTATATAGTATTTAGATACTTTCTTTGATTTGGTTTCATTTGAATAATTTTTAAAATATTTCAATTCTCTCTCCTTCTCTATTGACATAAGTCCGCTCTCTTTGTATAGTACAGATGTGCTTTGGGA
>LVBE01000143.1 GCA_001603105.1 Spirochaetales bacterium Spiro_03 | reverse complement strand
ATGGTTGGGGTGTTTGCGGATGGTGCAACGTATGCTGATGCGAATGCTTCACCCAAGGGAGATGTTAAAATCAATCTCACCACGACGGTTGAACCATTTACGTATTTTGCTTTATCAGCGCCTACTTTAGCATCTGTAGACTTCTCAAGTGTCGGTGCTTTCATAGGAAATGAAAATCTCAAAGATACGATCACGTATACTGATGCCGATCATCCCCTTACCGATTTTGCAAATCCTGTGAACTTGGCGAAAATTTGGGGTATTAACAATACCACAGCAGAGATAACCTTGACAGTTTCTACAGGAGGTTTTGTTGGTGCCGATGAAACAACTACAATTCCTTTGACCGTTTCTCTTACGAATAAGAAAATCAATAAAGCTGTTGGTACTGTTTTAGGGACGCTTGCGAGTGATAATATCATCTCCGCTGTTGCAGCCACTCCTGCGCAGGTGCACACTGCATTAGCTCAGGAATATACAGCGACCATCACAATTGCAGTATCTACGGAAGGATGATTGCTCACTGATAACAGTTATCTTAAGGCCTCTTCGGAGGCCTTTTTTTGGCTCAGTATCCTATCACACGCTCACCTAACCAAACCTCATCTTCCTTTACTTTATGGTGTCTGTCTTGAAAACATCGCACTACGGGCATGTTGATAAAAAGGATGAAGAGACATCCAAGAGAATCGGATGCCCTCAAAGAAGCCAGGAGATGAAGTGAGGAGAGGACCAGCGTTTGCCGCCTTCAGGATCAAAGCGCTCCTCCCATTCTTATACAGTCTCATGGTCTCGAAAACCAATCTATCTCATCATGAGGACACCTATATCCCTCACGCTCCAGGACATCAGAACGCTCCCCCTTCCCTATCACGTTGTTATTAGTGATCCTGTTCCAATCCTATTTTTCACCCTTTACCACAAACAGCAGAGCCCAACCATACCAAAAACCACTTTCTCCTCAACTATCTCTTGCATTTGAAGATACTTATGCTACGCTGTAAGAAATATCACAATTAGTGGTGATAGGGGAGCAATACATGCGGATAGTACAACACTCAATTACGATCAATCTTGCAGAAAGCCTCGACCCCAAAAGCTTTCAAGAACATGAACGGATCAACAAAGGTGCATTCGATCGTGTCAAAAAACTCATCGATGATGAAATTGCCAGACTTGAGTCTTATAACCCCCACCTCTCTTCAATACCTACCCCCAGCAACAACACCATAGCAATCTTCGGAGGAAGGGGAAGTGGTAAATCCTCCTTCCTGTATTCACTGAAAGAGCATTGTGACACGCTTCTTCAAGACAAGGTTCTTACCCTCAAAGTCATCGACCCTACTCTCGTTGAATCAAAAGGGCACCTGTTGCTTCACATCCTCTCTCTTCTTGAAGAGTACGTCGATGACATAGTGAAAGACCCTGCTCTCTATTCCAATGAACAAACACAGAAGCTTGAGAAGCGCGCATGGAAAGAAGTCCTGAACAAACTCGCCAAAGGCCTCTGTTCCATCGATGGCGTAGAGAGCTCCGATGCCATCGATTGGAACGACGACAACTATGTCATGAGAATGGGGATGGGTAGTGTCACCGCTGCTCGCAACCTCCAGAAGAACTTCGAGGCCCTGATCGAAAAGACCTTGAAATACAAGAACAAGAGCATGCTGGTGCTCTTCTTCGACGATATCGACGTAGACCCCTCCAAGGCCTGGAAGGTGATGGAGGTTATCAGGAAATACCTCACCTCCCCTAAGATCCTTACCATCGTAAGCGGGGATGAAAAACTCCTCGCTCTTTCTGTCAGAAAGCATCAATGGGAACTGCTAGGAGATACGTTCCTCACCAAAGAGGACGGTAATCGGTATGGAGAAATCAGGAACTCACTTGAAGACCAGTACCTCCATAAGATCGTACGATCGGATAGACGGGTACGACTGCACACATTGAAAGAGATTGTGTCACTTTCATCTTGCTACGTTGAAGTTACTCCCTCATTTTTTGGCAGCAGTAGCATCGAGGAGATCTATAGAGCATATCTTAGAGCTTTCGGTATCTTCCATTATAGCGACCAAGAAGCTTGTCTACATTTGCTTTTAGGACTCCCCCTTCGTACCCAGCTACAATTACTCTCAACATTGGCTCAAGACACGGATCAAAGAAATGTCAATGCTCCTAACCGTACACGCCTTGAAGAATCTCTCAGAAACACCTTTTCTACCACCTTGCTCCAAAGCAATCTCCCAATCGAGAGCCTTTTCTTAGATAGAGATTATTTTGTCATCTACATCCTTCGATATCTCGTAGCAAACAATGATGGGGTCTCCTTGTCTGACTCCTATCAGCTACAACCCATCACCACGTCCAATTTTGCGAATGAAACCCTCTTCGCCCTTGGTTCACTCCTCTCTCTGTCGATAAAGAGCAACCATTATCTCATCCTCGATTTCATGCTCCGCATCGGATATGTGAAAAACACCATCGACAGACCAATTGATAGACCCACTGGGTATCTATTCGAAGACCGTAACCTCCGTGATCTGGCCGGATACCACCTTGCCCAACAAGCTAAACCTATTGGAACTATCCCTCTGTATGCATTAAAGAGCAAAAACAGCATTGCCCGCACCCTTACCGGACAGCCATTGGAAACGCAGGTGCTTGGATATTTACCGTTCAGCACCATCTCTCACACAACCAAGAAGCAGAATGCTTCCTATTATTACTCATTACCGAGCCTTCTTGGTGGAATCTATGACGTCCTACGCTCCTCAAATGGCCAACTTGAACACCTCCTTGTCAGGTGGAGCCAGCCAAAGGCATATTCGGTATCCTACAGCCCATTAGAAGAGACACAAGACGAAGAGCAGGGGTTGTCTCGGATTCCGACAGATGATTCGGAAATGATGATAGATACATCGTTAGAAACGATTATGAGCCAGATAGTATCATGGAAAGAGAACCTGCCATCAGAAAACTTGACAGTCAGCCCACTCCTCCTTGGACGAATCATGACCCGCTATACTGCGGCAACCGACTCGTTCAGTGCTTCGTCACCAATGCTTGGAGATGTCTTCTCCCAGCACCTCGTACTTTTCTTGAACTCAGTACTGGTAGAAGAGTACCTCTGGGGTGACCGCCAGACACAACCCACAAATATAAATGCACAGGTCAATCTCAACAATCCAGTTGAAAAGCCAACAGTCTTTATCAACAACCTGAAAAAGATCGAAGGCAATGACTCTCCGCTTTTCTCATTCTTTGCATCATGCCCTCTCGTACTCACATACCTTGATCCCGAAATCAGAGTACTCCTGCCAGTTCCTTCTGACATCTCCTCCATTCCTGATCTGTACAACGTCTTCAGCCAACTAAAAACTCGGATTTCGTACAACTTACCATCATTTTCTACATCCAGCACGAATATCAATGCAACCGTGGAAGTATTAAAACGCTTAGGAATTCGTCCTTCGTTATTTTCAAAAGATTTTGCTACAATTGAATCAGAGCTGGAAGAGTATTTCAAAACACCAATTGCGCCTAGATCTGTTAATAGAATGAAGATCGAAATTGACAAAGGCCTCACATGGTAACCCCCACCCACCCCTTCTCCTACCTCTTCATAAATCCCCAGCTCATAACCCATCAGAGCTGGGCTGGAGAAGAAGACCCGTTCCATTTGGTTACACGCCATCTCTTCCTCCGGGCTCGGGAATTGAACCCCCATCTTCCAGATCGACACTTCACCCTGCAATTGAACCACGAGCTGGAAACGATAGGATCGCTTTCAGCCCTCCTGTCGATAGGGGTACACCGATTCGCCTCCGAGTACCTAGAGGTGCGAGATACCCGACTCTACGTGAAGCCTGAACGATTCAATGAGTGGACCAACCTCATCCTCTATGTGCCCTCTATGTTTTTGGCTACACAGTTCCTGGTCCAAGAGCTCCCCCTCTCCTATGAGATAGGGCAATACGATGAGATACGTCAGCAGCTCTTGCCCTCCCTGAAGAGGACATACCACTGCAGCACCCTCCTCCATCCCTATGCGCCTCAGCTTACCCATTTTATCAAGGAGGTCGGGGGGTTATCAGACCTGCATTTCCATATCAACGGCACTATCGAACCACTACACGTCTGGCTCGATGCCATAGCGGTACCAGAGGTGTTCTGCCGTAACCTCAAGGATGGGAAGAGGCTCAAAGAACTTGCACAACAAAGCGATGTCATCACGTCGCTCAGTGACCTTGAAGATTGGCTCATGAGAGCAAAGAATCTCCGCACCAAGATCGCCAACCATCTCTTTTCCCCTATTCGTGGTGAGGGAGCCGAGCTGATATCGGATCCATTTCTCACCTTCTTCAACGACAGTGATGACACCAAACACTTCTTCTCTGAGCTGCTGCTCTACCTCTTCGTTGGAAAAGAGATGCTCGGGGGCAAGGACTCAATCGCAAAAGAATTCTACGAGTACCTCTGTATCCAGAGCATGGTTATCACCCTCCTCGTCCACCAACCACAGCAGTACGGCTTCGAGCAGTTCCAGAAGATCACCTCCACCGATCTCCGCGACACTAGTGAGCGAGAGTACGTACGACAGTTTCGCCAATTGTTTGGAGAGGAGAGCGGTGCCATCCACCGCCTTGAGGGACGCTTTGCTCCAAAACCCAAAGCGAAACAAACTATGGTACGGCTTAAGCCCATCCAGGACGGATGGAATACCTTCACCAAAGGCGGTGATAATAAGGCACTCTCTCTTGTTGCACACGTGATCAAAATGAAGGACTTCTCCAACGCCGATTGTGATTATCGATTCCAACGATACTACGGCCTGCTCACAGGCCAGGCACGTAGTATCAGCACGATCATTCGAAGACAACTAGGGGAAGATGAGCCTAAGGGCACCATTCCCATCGTGGGCGTCGATGCTGCAGGCAGTGAGTTCCACACCCCTCCCTATGTCCTCTCTCCCCTCTTTCGCGCCTTGCGGCGCGAAGGAGTCAATCACTTCACCTACCATGCAGGAGAGGACTTCTTC
>LVBE01000142.1 GCA_001603105.1 Spirochaetales bacterium Spiro_03 | reverse complement strand
GTTATAAATATCTTACTAAGATATTAGCATAGCTATTTGAGTTTGTGAAGCCTTTTCTTTCATCGGATAAAATCATTGAGAAGAGAGACGCTTCTGCTATACTCAGATATAGAAAGGGGAGTCCAATGACCAGTGTCTTTCATAAAGAGGGCCAAGAGAGCAGCCTTAAGCGCACCATCTACAACCAGATACTCAACGATATTCTCTATGGCCACTACGAAGGCAATGCACACTTGACCGAAAAGGAGCTTGTCGAACGGTTCGGTGTCTCCAAGAGCCCGATCAGAGAGGCGTTGATCGAATTGAGCAATGAAGGGCTGTTGCGCTCGATCCCCCGCTATGGCTATGAGGTGACGCGCGTCGATGAGAAGGATGTGCACGATGCCAAGAACCTGCGCATCATCCTTGAGTGCGGTTCTCTCTCCCACTACTGGGACTTGGTCACCGATGAGCACATCGAGCGTATCGCACAAGGGCAGGTGCCACCACAAGGGGAGGTGAGTGTGTTGGAGCACTGGGGCCGCAACAGTCGCTTCCACCTTGAGTTGGTAGGCCTGTACCACAACCAGGGCATCTACCGCGCCGTCGAAGGGGCGCTGAAACTGATGACCCGTGCCTACGTCCAGTTCCAAGTCGATGTGTGGCGCCAGCGCTCCTTTGTCGGCACCGCCCGTCGTCACCGGGATGTGCTCACCTTCATCAAGGAGGGGGACAAGGAGCGAGCGATTGCGACACTGCGATCAGATATCGACAGTTTCGTCGTCGGATAGAGACTGTATCAAAGAGCGTGCCATAGATCTGCGACATTCAATACCTTGAGATAGAGAGAGCCGGCCCTTGTGCCAGAGCCGGCTCTCGAGGTCGCACATAGTCGCTCTTACGTATTGTCCTCCACATACGCCCTGCCATAGAAGGAGGCGAGGTAGAGAGCACGGATCTCGCTGATGAGCGGGTAGCGGGGGTTGGTCGAGGTGCACTGGTCATCAAACGCCTGGATGGACATCTCATCCACTGCGGAAAGGAAATCCTCCTCTGCGATGCCCCACGCCTTGATCGACGTAGGGATGCCTAGTTCCCCCTTCAGCAGCTCGATCGCCTCGACCAACGCTGCGGTCTTTTGCTGCATCGAGTCGCCGGCCTTGAGTTTGATCAGCGGGGTGTTGGACTCCTCATTGACCACCATCGCCACGTAGTCGGCTGCCCGGGCGTAGCGGCTTGCCGCCGAGGGGTACTCGTACTGCGGGAAGGCGGCCTGCTTGGTGGGCGTATCGTTGGCGTTGTAGCGGATGACGTTTGCGAGCAGGAGGGCGTTCGCCATCCCGTGGGGGATGTTGAAGCGTGCGCCCATCTTGTGCGCCATCGAGTGACAGACACCGAGGAAGGCGTTTGAAAAGGCCATACCGGCAATCGTCGAGGCGTTGTGCACCTTCTCGCGCGCCTTGCGGTCAGAGCCATCCCGGTACGCCTTGGGCAGGTACTTGAAGATCATGCGTGTCGCCTCGAGGGCAAGGGCGTTGGTGTAGTCGGTCGCCATCGAGGAGGCGAGTGCCTCAAGGGCGTGGGTCAACACATCCAGACCACAGCTTGCCGTCAGATCCTTCGGCTGGCTCATCGCCAGCTCGCTGTCGACGATCGCCATCGTCGGGGTGAGGGCGTAGTCGGCGATTGCCCACTTCATCCCGGTCTTCTCATCGGTGATGATGGCAAAGGGGGTCACTTCGCTGCCGGTCCCACTGGTGGTGGGGATGCACACCAGATCCGCCTTCTTGCCCATATCGGGGAAGGAGTAGATCCGCTTCTGGATATCCATGAAGCGCAGGGCCAGCCCCTCGAACTTCACCTCAGGATGCTCGTAGAGCAGCCACATGATCTTCGCCGCATCCATCGGTGATCCGCCGCCAAGGCCGATGAGCACATCGGGCTTGAAGGTGTTGATCGCCTCCATTGCCTTGGTGATGGTCGCCAGGGTTGGGTCGGGCTGTACTTGGTGGAAGGTCTCGCTCTCGATGCCCAACTCGGCGAGGGTCTTTGTGATGCGCTCGCTCATCCCGCTTGAGAAGAGGTAGGAGTCGGTGATGATGAAGGCACGCCTCTTGCCCTTCAGCTCACCGAGGGCTATGGGCAGCGACCCATACTTGAAGTAGATCTTCGGCGGCAGCTTGAACCACATCATATTCTCCCTCCTCGCTGCTTTGGTCTTGATATTCAAGAGGTGCTTGGGTCCGACGTTCTCGCTGATGGAGTTGTTCCCCCAGCTGCCGCAGCCCAGCGTCAGTGACGGCTCGAGGCGGAAGTTGTAGATGTCCCCGATGGCTCCCTGGCTCGCCGGCATGTTGACCAAGACGCGGCTGGTCTTGACCAGGGTGCTATAGGTATCGACCTTCGCCTTCTCTTTCTCATCGATGTAGAGGACGCTGGTATGTCCGTAGCCACCGAGGGCGACCAACGAGGCGGCCATCTGAGATCCTGTATCAAAATCAGGGCAGCGGTAGAGGGCCAGGACCGGACTGAGCTTTTCGTGGGCAAAGGGCTCAGCATCTTCGATGCGGTCGACCTCAGCGATGAGGACCTTGGTGGAGGAGGGAACCGAGAAGCCTGCAAACTCAGCAATCTTCTCGGCGCTCTGTCCGACGATGGCAGGGACTACCGATCCTCGCTTGGGGTCGATGAGGACGGCACCGAGTAGCAGTTTCTCATCCTTGTCGAGGATGTGTGCGCCGCGACCGACGAACTCCGCCTTCACCGCTTCGTAGAGCTCATCGTGGCAGATCACCGCCTGCTCACTGGCACAGACAACCCCGTTGTCGAAGGTCTTTGACATGAGGATCGAGCTCACTGCCATCCGCACATCGGCGCTCTTGTCAATGAGGGCCGGCGTGTTGCCCGGTCCTACCCCGATGGCAGGGATGCCTGAGGAGTAGGCGCTCTTGACCATCGAAGGGCCACCGGTGGCGAGGATCAGGTTCATCAGGGGGTGGTGCATCAGATAGTCGGTCTTTGCCATCGTCGGCTCATCGATCCAGGCGATGATATTCTCTGGGGCCCCTGCTTTGACCGCTGCATCGAGGATTACCCGTGCCGCCTCGACAGTGCACTTCTTGGCCCTGGGGTGGGGGCTGATGATGATGGCGTTACGGGTCTTGAGGGCGATGAGGCACTTGAAGATCGCCGTGCTGGTGGGGTTTGTGGTAGGGATGATGCCGGCGATCAGGCCCTTGGGCTCGGCAATCTTGGCGATACCGAACGCCTCATCGACCTCGATGGTCCCGCATGTCTTCTCGTCCTTGTATTTGTGGAAGATGTACTCGGCGGCAAAGTGGTTCTTGATGACCTTATCTTCAACGATTCCCATGCTGGTCTCCTCGACCGCCATGACGGCCAAAGAGATGCGCTCATCATTGGCTGCGATGGCAGCGGCGCGGAATATTGCATCAACTTGCTGTTGCGAGTAAGTGGCATATCGCTCTTGTGCTGTTTTGACTCGTTCGATCAGGTCGGCGAGCTGTTCTTGGCCTTCAAAGGGTGCTGTGGTCTTGGCCATGGTCTGACTCCTTGTCTCTGTGATGGCCTTAATATATAAATAT
>LVBE01000141.1 GCA_001603105.1 Spirochaetales bacterium Spiro_03 | reverse complement strand
CGTAAGCGCTTGATCTCTTGCTTGTGGGCCAACAAGCGCCTGGGGCGCTGAACCTCGTGGTTGTGGATGTTGCCATGGGTGTAGGGCTGGATATGGAGGCCTACTAGCGTCATCACACTATCTTTGATGGTAACATAGGAGTCAGCGAAGGAGAAACGCCCACCGCGTAGGCTTTTCACTTCAGTTCCTACCAGTGCGATACCGCACTCAAGGTCTTCGATCACTTCGTAGTTGAAGTATGCCTTCTTGTTCTTCTGTAGAAGCTTATAATTAGATCGATCGTTTTTCATCTATTCGTACCAGGCAATGCGAAAGCCGATTTGGTCGCCGCATGCATACGGGGGAATAGTCCCTACCGTTTCACTGGTGATGGCGGCGCTGTTGTTCAGATAGCTGCCGCCCTTTACAATCGGATTGACCGAAAGTCCCCACTGGTGGTGAAGATCCAGTATCTTGTCATACCCCATAAGCCTGGCAAGGGGAACAAATGGTGACTGGGTGATCTCCCACACCCCACCGAGTAACATTGACGGGGCGCTGCCCGTGGAGGAAAGTGCGGAGAGCGAGCCATGGTAGGGGGTGTTGCTCTGATGGCGAATGGCGACGGTGAGCATCGCTTCAGTAGGCAAAAAGACCGTTTTGCCACTTTTTTGTGACAGCCAAGAGCAGAAGGCGAGAGCCGCGTGGTAGCTGACATTGGTGACTGCCCGTGTTGTGACAAAGACTGTCGAGGGAGCGAGGCCTGCAAGATAGGCTTCATCGACCAGATTCTCGTCTTGCAAGTGCTGCTTGTTGGTCTTGGCCCACATCGGGTTCTCTTCGATGAATTGGGCCCATTGGGTGAGGGTAGTCGGAAGGGTAGCCAACACAAAGGGTTCGACGTACGCCTCTGTGCGGTATTCGGTGGCAGTCGGGTAGGAGGGATCGAGAGTTGTGCCCATCACAATCTGCTGACCAGGGTAGGCAAAGCCTTCGATCGTAAGGCCATCGGCATCAAGATCAGCGGCTTTGATGGGCAAGGGTCTCTGTTCTTCTTTGGGGGGGGTGGCTGCCTTGGGCGTGCCAAGGACAGCCTGCTCAGCGGCTCTAAGTGAGGCTTGGACGAGCTCAGATCGGTGATCGGAGAAGGCAGATTTGGCATCTTCGAGCATCGCTTTTGAGGTGATGAACGAGAGGGCCAAATGGATTGCATCCTCGCTCTCGCCCTCAGAGAGCGAAAGGGTTGCTAGATCACGCTTCAGATTCTGAAAGAGAGGGGCGTAGCGATCGACCATCGTCCACTCAAGGATCGCACTTGAGGTTTGGATCTCCTCGAGGTCAAAGCGGATGATTGCCTGCTTCTGCTCTACAGAGAGCGTTGGATGCGGGATTGTGATTGTGCGGGTGCGGTGCAAGAAGAGGGTGAAGAGGATCGGGTGGTCGATGGTGATCGTCCGTCGGTCATATTCGATGCCGGAGGCGACAGTGGCAATGGTATGCTGGCCATGGGAGATGAAATACTGATGGTCGGCCGGGCCGAGGTAGGTGCCATCGAGGATGATGCCGCTCTCTGAGAGCGGGGCCTTGAAGGTGACATAGCGCCCACCCTTGATGATGCCAGGCAGTACCGAGGTGATGAAGAAGAGGGCGATGATGAGGACGGCCAGGATGATGAGGATCCAGACACCGGCTCTGAGATGAAAAACCTCAGGCAGGGTGACATCGCTTACCTGAGGGAGGTCGATTCGCTTCTTCATGGATGTAAGGTAGCTTTCTCTGGTTGGCTTGTCAACTGAAGGTGATTGTGATAGCGTCTAGCCATGCAACGGCTCCTCGATTTCTTAGAACAACAGACCGTGAAAATCCTGACCAGACGCAAGGCGCTGCGCCTATTGGCAGCGGCTGAAAAACCCAAGCGCACCTTCCTCGGTGAGGTGAAAGGGTGGGCTGATGCGCTCGTGTTCGCTGTCTTTGCCGTGCTCTTGATCAACCAATACCTCTTTCAGCTCTTTGTCATCCCCTCACCATCGATGGTGTCGACGCTGAACATCGGCGACCGGGTCTTTGTCAGCAAGACGATCTACGGCATCGAGCTCTATCCAGGTGGTCCAAAGGTAGGCAGTGCCAACCGCCAGGTGGCACGCGATCAGATCATCACCTTCTACAACCCCGAGTACACCAGCCGCGGACCGCTCTTCGACATCCTCAGCCAGATCATCTACATGGGTACTTTCAGCTTGGTGAACATCGACCGCAAGGATGACGGATCGATGGCTGAACGCCTCTACGTCAAGCGCGCAATCGGCCTTGGCGGCGAGACGATCCGATTCGTCGATGGCAAGGTCCTGATCCGCCCAACCGGTATGGATCAGTGGATCGAGGAGGAGCAGTTTCGCTCCTCCCTCGCCTTGGTCGATGGCCCTCATCGATCGGTCGAAGATCGCCTCTATGGCGGTATCAGGGCATGGGGAGCCCTCTACGGCTACCAGATGGCAGGGGTGGATCTACAAAGCGTGCCGTCATATTTGAAAAACGAGTATGCTGCGGTAGCCCAAGACTCCTATCCAGATGATATGTACGCCTTCACCAAGAGCCAGGGGCGCACCCAAAGCCTCTTCAATCCCGCCGATATGGCAGCCCGTTCAAAGTACGCCTCGTATGAGCGGGGAATCTATGTGCCTGAGGGGCACATCCTCCCGCTTGGGGACAACCGCGACAATAGCCGCGACGGGCGCTACTTCGGCCCGGTTTCGCAGACCAAGATCAACGGCAGCGTCCGCTTGCGCTTCTGGCCGCTGAATCGGATAGCCTACCTCGGTAACAAATAGTGCTTGCCCTGCCAGATGGCCCGCTCTCGCTCTACCTCCATGTCCCGCTGTGCAGCAGTCGCTGTTCATACTGTGGATTCTACTCCGAGCCCCAATGCGTGTGGCGCGGAGGCGAGGATGCCTATACAGCACGGCTACTCGCTGAAATCGAGGCAAGCGGTGTGGCCAGTCGGTGTCTCCACACCCTGTATGTTGGAGGCGGCGATCCGGCGAACCTCGGCGTTGGACGCCTTCAGTCGATCCTTCTTGCTGCCCAGCGAGGGGGCAGGGCAGATGAGGTGACCGTCGAGGTCAATCCCGAGCACTTCGACCGATCGTTTTTCCCCCTCTTTGAAACCGGACTAGTAAGCCGCCTGTCGATGGGGATCCAGACGATGGACCCGACAATTCTCTCTCTATTGGGCAGAAGTGTGACCGTCGAGGCCAACATCGCTGCCCTCAAACTTGCCAATGAGGCGCATATGCGCTACGGCATCGATGTGAGCGTCGATCTGATGGCGGCGCTGCCGACTCAGCGCATCGAGGACTCCTATGCTGACCTTGATGGGGTGCTCTCCCTCTGTAATGTCGAGCACCTGTCTGTCTAC
>LVBE01000013.1 GCA_001603105.1 Spirochaetales bacterium Spiro_03 | reverse complement strand
ATATATTGTAATTCATGTAATTACATTCATTGGTTAGTGGTACTACCTTATTGGATGATTGATGGGAACAGCGCCGCCAGATCGGAAAGGATCAAGGTGGGAGAGACACCGTGGCGCATCGGAAGGCCTGCCTTCACACTGCGGCTGATCGCCAGCGATGTATAGCTGACCGCCTTCGCCACCGCCTCAAAGAAGTGGCCCGTACGAATGAGCAAGCCCAGCAGGATCGAACTGAAGAGGTCTCCGCATCCGGGGTATGAGACGTGGATCGGCTCGTAGGGCAAGAGGCGGATCTCACTGCCGTCAAAGGCAACAACTGCAGTGGTCTGGCCAAACGGCACACTGGTGATGACAACGTTGGCAGCACTGAGGGAGGCGAGGTCCCGAGCCCACTGGCCGATCTCTTCAACACTGAAGAGCGTCTTGAACGGACGGTCGAGCAAGAGTGCAGCCTCGGTGGTATTGGGGGTGATGATATCAGCTTCCTTGACCAGATTCTTCATCGCCTGCACGCAGCGTTCGTCCATCGGCCCATAGAGGCTCTGCTCGTCGCCAAGCACCGGGTCGACCAGGACAAGCGGGCGTGCGATACGACGCTGCGACTCGATGAAGTCCATGACCAAGGCCGCTTGTTCAGCAGATCCTAAAAAGCCTGAGTAGATGGCATCGAAGCTGAGCCCAAGCGCCGCCCAGGCTTCAAGAATGCCACTGAGATCGCCGGTCGTCTCTCTGAAGTAGTAGGAGGCAAAGCCATCGGTCTGACTGGAGAGCAGGGCGGTGGGAAGCGGGCATGTCTCGATGCCCATCACCTCAAGGGTTGGCAAGACGACGGTAAGTGAGCTCTTTGCATAGCAGCTGAGGTCGTGGATCGCAGCACAAACAGGTACCATGGATTCACACTACTCTAGTTCGTCCCGCTGTGCAATATGTGCTATACTCTGCCAACCGGAGGCAGTTATGACCTATACTGACGAACTTCATTCCCTGCTCATCGCCGATAGTGAACACGACCCATTGGCTGGGCCTCTGCCCTCGTTTGAGGCGATCGAGGAAGCCTATCGGCGCATGATCATCTCCTCCTCGGGCTGGCGTACGGTCTTTGCCGCAAGCGGCGACGAGGAGGATGCCACCGATGCTGTCAGGGCCGAACACCTCATCCTCACCGCCCTAGCCGCAGTGGCGTTCTACGATGAGCTGGCCATTGCCAAGCCCACGGTCCTTGTCGGTCTCGATGCACGGCCCACCGGGCGGATACTCGGATCTGTGGTCGTCAGAACCCTCCTCGGCCTCGGCTCTTCGGTACGCTACCTCTTCATCACCGCAGCCCCCCAGATCATGGCCTTCTCACACCAGGATGGCTGCGATGGCTTCTTCTATATCTCAGCGAGCCATAACCCGATCGGCCACAACGGTTTTAAGATGGGAAGCGGTGGCGGTGTCTACAGCTCAGAGCGAGCGCAGGCGCTGGCCAGCCGCTATGCCCACCTAGTCGCAGATCTTCAAGGCTCAATCGATCGTCTTGTGGCCCTACGCTCCTTTTTTGACAGCACCGCCTTTGGTAAGACTCTTGAGGCGGTGGACAGCGAGCGACGACAGAGCAGTGATTTCTACCGCCGCTTTATCCTTCAGACAGCGTTTTACAGTAAGAGCGAAGCTGTGATCGAAACCGCTCTCCGCTCGCTGAAGAGCCAGGTAGCCGGTCGGCCACTCGGCATCGTAGCCGAACTCAACGGCAGTGCACGATCGACCTCGATCGATGAGGAGTTGCTGCGCGCTCTCGGCGTTTCGGTCGCCTTGTACAACAACCGCCCAGGGATGGTAGTGCACCCCATCGTCCCCGAAGGAGAGAACCTCGATCTGTGTCGCACCTTGCTGGAGCAACACTACCGATCTGATCGGTCCTTCATCCTCGGCTACAGCGTCGACAACGATGGTGATCGAGGCAATATCGTCTACATCGATGAAAAAACCCGTACGGCGAAGATTCTCGACGCGCAGAGCGTCTACGCCCTGTGCGTGCTCAGCGAGCTTGCACAAAGCCGACTAGCCGACCCTGACGGTAAGCTGGCCACGGTCGTCAATGGGCCGACATCGATGCGCATCGATGCAATCGCACACGCCTTTGGGGCCAGTGTCTTCCGCTGCGAGGTCGGAGAAGCCAATGTGGTCGCCCTCGCCGATGCCAAGCGAAGCGAGGGCTGGCACGTCCCGATCCTCGGCGAAGGTTCAAACGGCGGCAACATCACCCACCCTGCCCGTGTGCGTGACCCCTTGAACACGCTCGTCTCCTTGGTGCAACTGCTCAGAAATCCTCAGGTAGCCGAGCTGTGGTACACTGCACGCGCCTCTGACGTGCCTGCTCACTACAGCATCGGTGACCTCATCGAGAGCCTGCCACCATTCATCACCACCGGTGCGTTCTCCCCGTCGGCCCTGATGAAGATCACCACACCCCACCGCCTGCTCAAGGCCCGCTATGAAGAAGCTTTCGTCCGCCAGTGGGAGCAGCGTAGAAGCGAGCTTGCAAAGCTTGGCTTTGTCTCATGGCGGATCTATCAGACGGAGGGGACGGTATGTCGCCAAGGCCTCGGAGAGGCGTATCGGACTCCACCATACAGCGGCGGCTACAAAGTGGCCCTCTCTGCCGAGGATGGAGAGGAGCGTGCGTTTCTGTGGATGCGCGGCAGCAAGACCGAACCGGTCTTCCGCGTCATGGTCGACCTTGCGGGATCTGATCACAAAACCTACGACTACCTGCTTGAGTGGCACCGCGGCCTCATCGAGGAGGCTGCATCCGCCTCGGTGCTGTAGATCTCGTTGACCAGGCCGCTGAGGGTATCGGCGGCCACGGCGCGACTGGCGATCTCACACTCCCATACAACGATGACCCGCCACCGAAGGGCGAGCAGCTCGGCGATGACCCGACGATCGCGCTCTACATTTTTAGCCAGCTTCTCTGTCCAGAATTGTCGATTGGTCTTGGGCAACACGTACTTGGCACACCCCTGGTGGGCGTGCCAAAAGCATCCGTTGACGAAGATGACGCAGCGGTACTTGGGAAGTACGATGTCGGGAGTGCCGGGAAGGCGGCGGTCATTAGTCCGATATCGGAACCCTTGGCGGTGAAGGTACCGCCTGACCGCAAGTTCCGCCTTCGTATCCTTGGCCTTGATGGAGGCCATGATCCGGCTGCGGGTCACTGTCCTGCTACAGCCCGAGGGCTGCGATCGCCGCCCCGATCGTCGGAGAATCGGCGATCTGGGTGAAGCGGTAGTAGCGCCGATGCTGCTGCTGTAGGTACTGCTTGAGGTAGCAATCGGTGTATCGGGCCAGGTTCTCAGTCTTATAGAAGGTCGTGCCGTCGGCGTTGATCAAGACCGGGCGACGTGGATCGACACCTGAGCCACTTTTGAGGATCGTGGCCGTCAGGTTCGCCGCCGTAAGCTTTGCCGCCCGATCGATGATCGAGTCGATGATCATCCACAGCGCCTGTGCATCCTCCTCATTGCCGCTAACGCAGCCCACGAGCGCATAGTCGCTGTTGAAGGGCATCTCCAGGTAGTTGCTCATCACCGTCGTCGAGAGCGTTTCCAAGGCTTTGAAGCGGTGGGCGAACTGGTCGGAGAAGACCCCTGCCTCGATCGCCGCATCGATGACCACAGTTGCAAGGGGGCCGAGATACGCCCCGCTGATCATCTTCTCAAGATGGTAGGCGTGGGGATGTTTGGTCGAGTCAAAGAAGCGGCGGTCGACCTGACCGGGGCAGTAGTCGAAATTCCCGCTCTCTACGTTGATGATCTGCCGTCCCGGTCCAAGGGTGAGTTTGGCGATCTTCTGGTTATCCTCAATATAGGCGGTGTTGGTGCCAGTTCCGAGGATGAAGCCCACATAGCCGCTGTAGGGGACCAAGCTGTGCGCACTCACCCCTGCCAACAGCGTGGCCACCGTGTCGTTGAGGACCGCAATGCGCTTATTGGCCACGTCATATCCACGTCGGCCAAGCTCAGAGAGGAGGTTTGCCCCTACCGGCTTGCCAATGACCTCAGGGGCCTTGATCTCCTTGGAGAAGATGATGGGTACCCCATCGCCGCTGGCGAGGATCTCAGCGGCGTAGGAGAAGCAAAAGCCGATGCGGTCACTTCTGTCGATGAGGCGCTCTGCTTGGTCGGCCAGTGCACTGAAAAATTCCGCAGCCGACACCTCTCGTTCTATGCCCGGCATCTTGGTCTTCTTGAAATCGCTGATCGAGGCCGCCCCCTCCTCGTTGAAGGTGACCAGGCAACTGCGGAGGTTCGTCCCCCCGGCATCGAGGACGATGACCGGCTTGTTCGGCACAAGATGATCGACGACCGCTATATAGGTGGGGATCATCTTCAGCGAGCTCTCTTGGCCGTTGGCAAGCCCCTTATCCATCTCAGAGAGGAAGCTGTCCACCAGCTCGTCCATGTCGATGCTCCTGCCACAGATCTTATGTTCGGCAAGAAACGCGCCGGCACGCTCCACAACTGCGTCCATTACTCCTCCTTGGGTGTCATCACCTCATCACCATTGATGTTCATCGAGAGTGCCTTGATCTCAACAAAGCCATCCCGATTCGATTCTATCACAAATGTGCCGCGCACATGAACCGGCATCGAGACCCGTGTCCCCGTCACCTCGACATCGGCTTTGACGACGATGGGGTCCAGCGGCGATCCGCTGACGGCCTTGGTCATCAGGGAGGTCAGCGTCACCCCAGTGCCCCACGCCGTTGAGGCACTACCGGTAAGCGATGCATGGCCTGGCTGCCAGGCATGGACGGTCAAGAACTGAAGAGCCAGTTCATTGAGTGGGCCACGGGCACTGCTGAGCAGTGATGAGAAGAAGGTGCGCTTGGCCGGCTGGGTTTGTTGGAAAAGCGGGATGTAGGAGGCAATGTCGCTGTGGGTAAACGAGAGCGCATACGGCAGCGACTGGCCTATCTCTTGGTGCATCTCAATGCCTGGCAACACCAAGGATGGCGTATTCAGAAACGCCGCTACCGCACTGATGGATGCATCGGTTATGGCGGCGACCGCCACCGTCACATCATTGGCAGTTGGCTCTGCCGCACCGAGGGGCAGGACAAGCAACAGGAGGGCGAGCATGGTCATGCCAAACTTCATAGGCCCATCATACGCGAGGAGAAAGAAGAGGACAACTGCCCAAGGGTGCAAACAGACAGCGACGGCAGAATGTGGTACACTCATCGCATGAGCACTCACGCCAACAAACCCACAATCTTCTGGTATGACTTGGAAACCTTCGGCCTAGATAGCCGCTGGGACCGCATCAGCCAATTCGCAGGGCAGCGGACCGACCTCGACCTCAGGCCTATCGGCGAGCCCATCGTGCTGTACGTCCGTCTCAGTGACGACTATTTGCCCGACCCGCTCTCCTGTACGATAACCTCTATCACCCCCCAGATGGTCAATGAGCGTGGAATGAGTGAGGAAGAGGCCATCAGACGCATCAATGCAGAGTTCAGCCGCCCGAGGACGACCGTGGCCGGATTCAACAATATCCGCTTCGATGATGAGTTCATTCGCAACGCCCTCTACCGTAACTTCCACGACCCGTATCGCCGCGAATGGGATTGGGGTAACAGCCGCTGGGACATCATCGACCTCGTACGGGCCGCTTACGATCTCAGGCCCGAAGGCATCAGCTGGCCTGAAGCCAAAGAGAAGACCGGCAACCCTACCTTCCGTCTCACCGCCCTGACCGAGGCAAACAAGATCGACCAGCAGGGGGCGCACGACGCGCTCGTCGATGTGAGGGCGACGATCGCCATCGCCCGCCTGATCAAGGAGCGGCAGCCAAAGCTCTACGACTGGGCCTTTGCCATGCGATCGAAGGTCCGAGTCAAAGGGGTCGTCAAGGCACCCTTTGGCGAGCCGGTGCTTTACACCGCCCCGATCTTCACCACAGCCCAAGGCTGCTCACGCCTGGTGACCCCCATCACCCACCTCAAGGGCAATGCCAACGCCATCCTCTGCTTTGATCTGTCCAAGGACATCACCCCGCTCTTGAGCTGTGAGGCGGCCGACCTGATGAAGGTCGATGGGGTGCTCACCATCTCCATCAACAAATGTCCGTTTGTCTCACCACTTGCCGTGCTGACCGATGAGTTGGCAGTCAAGCTGGGAGTGGACAAGAAGAGTGCGCTGATGCGCCACCAGATGCTGGTCCAGCACCCCGAGCTTCTGCTCAAGGCACGCTCGATCGATGAGCAGTTCGAAGGTGTCGACGATGTGGATTTCATGCTCTACGACGGATTTTTCAGCGACGGCGACCAACGCCGCTTTGAGATCCTGCGCCGAGCCGAGCCGAAGGAGAAGCTCTCGTTGAACCTCCCCTTCGAGGACCGACGGGTCAAGGACCTGCTCTTTCGGCAGGTAGGACGCAATTGGCCTGAGGTGTTGGACGGCGAGCAGCAGCTGCGCTGGAAGAGCTTTTGTGCCAACCGCCTCCTCAATCCACCTGGGGCGATCAAGATGAACCTCGCCTTCTACACCCGAAAGATCGAGGAGCGGCTACAGAGCGTAGAGACCGAGGCGGGTGAGAAGAAGATCCTCAGTGCCTTGAAGGAGTATGGCTCAGATCTGGAGGCGCGGATCTTCAGCTGATCAGGTGCATCGAGCGGGCGACACGCCCAAAGGCCGCCGCAGCATGGCGGATGTCCGCCTCACTGTGGGCAGCGGAGAGCTGGACTCGGATGCGCGCTTTGCCTTTGGGCACCACTGGATAGGAGAACCCGATCACATAGATGCCCTCATCCAGCAGTTTGGCAGCCAATTCGACCGCCTTGGCCTCATCATAGACCATCACGGCAACAATAGCGGTCTGAGCCGGGATCAGGTCAAAGCCCGCCTCTTCCATCAAACGTCTGAAGAGTGCTGCGTTTGCCATCGTCCGCTCTTTCAGATCCGGCTCGCTGTCAAGAATCGAAAGCACCTTCAGCGTCCCGCCACAGATCGCCGGGGCGAGGGAGTTGGAGAAGAGGTAGGGGCGGGNNGATATGCACCCACCGCTTGCCCCACCGCATGCCTTGCCAAAGGTCGTGGTGATCAGATCGACCTTCCCCTCGACGCCACACAACTCGACGCTGCCGCGACCGGTCGGGCCAAGATAGCCGGTTGCATGCGAGTCATCGACAGCCACCAGCGCGTCATAGCGCTCTGCAAGCGCACAGATCTCTTTGAGTTTTGCCACATCCCCATCCATCGAGAAGACCCCGTCGGTGACGATCAAGCGGCGGCGGCTATCCTGGCTCTCCTTCAGGCACGCTTCAAGTTCCTCCATATTGCTATGGCTATAACGCAGGCGTCGGGCCTTTGAGAGACGGATGCCATCGATGATTGAGGCGTGGTTGAGCTCATCGCTGATAATCGCATCCTCTGCTTCCAACAGCGGCTCAAAGAGTGCAGCGTTGGCGTCAAAGCAGGAGGAGAAGAGAATTGTATCCTCGGTGCGCAAAAAGGCGGAGATTGCCGTCTCGAGGGTTTTGTGCAGTGTCTGGGTACCACAGATGAAGCGCACTGACGACAGTCCGTATCCCCAGCTCTCCATCGCCTCTTGGGCCGAGGCGATGATGCGCTGGTCGCCGCTGAGACCGAGGTAGTTGTTGGCACAGAAGTTCAACACCTCCCGCTCTGAGACGGTGATCTTCCTGCCTTGTGGGCCTTCGATGATCCGCTCCTCCTTATAGAGGCCGTCACGCTTCAGGCCAGCGAGAAATTCAGTGAGTTCGGCTTTGATGTGCTCGTTCATGCTCCCTCCCTCTCGGTGATCGTCTTCAGCATATCCGCTGTCATCGAGGCCAGGTCGTAGCGGGGCTTGAAGCCCCACTCCACCCGCGCCGCATAATCTTCCATGCAGTCCGGCCAGGAGTCGGCGATCGCCTGCCGCACCGGATCGATCGCATAACTGATGGTGAAGGTGGGCAAATGGGTGCGGATATGGGCGGCCTGCTCCTCAGGACAGAAGCTCATGGCCGCGATGTTGAAGGCATTTCGGTGGCGTAGCAGAGCAGGGTCCGCTTCCATGATCTGGATCGCTGCATCGACAGCATCGGGCATGTAGATCATGTCCAGGTAGGTGTCTCCACGCAAAAAGCAGGTGTAGTGGCCGCTACGGACCGCCTCGTAGTAGATCTCGACGGCGTAGTCAGTGGTCCCTCCTCCCGGTGGGGTGAGGTTGCTGATGACCCCGGGAAAGCGGATGCCGCGGGTATCGACATCCCAGCGATGGTGGTAGTAGTCACAGAGCAGCTCTCCGCTGACCTTGGTGACCCCGTAGATCGAAGTGGGGCGCTGTACCGTATCCTGTGGGGTGAACTGCTTGGGTGTCGTCGGCCCGAATGCCCCGATCGAGGAGGGGGTGAAGACAGCGCATCCACGCTGCCGCGCTACCTCCAAGGAGGCGATCAAGCCATTGATATTGAGATTCCATGCTTCAAGCGGATCACGCTCAGCCCGTGCCGAGAGCAGGGCCGCAAGGTGATAGATCGTATCGATCTTATGGCGGCGGACAATCTGGTCGATCGCCTCCCCGTCTCGGGCATCGACGAGGTAGAAGGGCCCACCCTCGACAAGGGGGCGGTTGACATCGTCACGGATATCGGTGAGCACGACGTTCTCTGATCCGTAGCGGCGTCGACACTCAATGGCGATCTCACTGCCCAGCTGGCCAAGGGCCCCAATAATCAAAATCCGCTTCATCCTGCCCTCCTCTCCGTTTCTTGACAATCGAAGAGCGTACCCGTACAATAATTTGTGTGTTTAGTATACTGAACACTGTTTACTATGTCAAACTTTTATAAGGAGCTACGCCGTGCAGACCCCTCCGATGATCGGCAAGAATATCCAACGTATCCGTAGTGCCCGCAAGCTCACCCTCAACGTCCTCAGCGAGCGCTCAGGGGTATCAAAGGCGATGCTCAGCCAGATCGAGAGCGACAAGGTCAACCCAACGGTGGCCACTGTCTGGAAGATTGCCCGGGGCCTGAACGTCGAGCTCAACGACCTCCTTGAGGCCGATGACGAGCCAAAGCGGGTCTTCTCCCTCAACCCCGCCGCCGAAGAGTCCTCCAAGATGGAGAAAAAGCAGAACGGCATCACCATCAGGATCCTCAGCCCCTTGTCGATGGTCGAGGAACTTGAGATGTACCTGCTCACCTTCGAACCCCACGCGTCCCTTGAGAGCGAACCCCACTACAGCGGTACCCAGGAGTACCTGACGGTCGTCAAGGGGACGGTCAAGGTGACCGTCGGTGACAACACCGCTGAACTGAAGCGTGGTGACTTCCTCATGTACCACTGCGATACCGAGCACGCGATCCGCAACGAAAGCGCTCAGGTTGCAATCGTGCACATGGTCGTCCGCTTCTCCCCTGACCGCCGCTAGCCACTTCGACTGTCTCGCCCCCGCCACCGACCTCTGCTATGCAAAAGGCAGAGGCTTTTGTATACTTTGGGAAGGAGCACCCCATGCTTGAAAAACTGCCTGACTACACCAAACAACTCAATGACATAGATGCACAGCTGAGCCGGCCCGAGACAATGGCCGATATGGCCCTCTTCAAGAAGCTGGGCAAGGAGCGTAGCCACCTTGCACCGGTGGTCGAAGCCCTCACCCACCTCAAGACACTAGAGACGCAGATCGCCGATGCCAAGCTCTTGCTCAAGGAGGAGAGCGACAGTGAGATGATCGCCCTCACCGAGGAGGAGCTGGAGAGCCTTGAGGCAGAGCATGAGCGTACATCCATAGCGGTGAAGATCCTCCTCATCCCCCCCGACCCCCTTGCCGGCAAGGATATCATCATGGAGATCCGCGCCGGGACCGGCGGCGAAGAGGCAGCCCTCTTTGCTGCCGACCTCTTTCGCATGTACTCCCACTATGCCGATGAGAAGGGATGGAAAA
This sequence comes from Spirochaetales bacterium Spiro_03, assembly GCA_001603105.1. Lineage (GTDB taxonomy): Bacteria > Spirochaetota > Spirochaetia > Sphaerochaetales > Sphaerochaetaceae > Sphaerochaeta. Next base: position 1,176 of record LVBE01000013.1, on the reverse strand, counting down.
TCGAGATCCTCTCCTCAAATGAGACGGGAATCGGCGGGTACAAGGAACTGGTCTTCTCCATCAGTGGCCGTGATGTCTACGGATCGCTGAGGTGGGAGAGCGGGGTGCACCGCGTCCAGCGTGTCCCCCAGACCGAAAGCGGTGGGCGTATCCACACCAGTGCCGTGACCGTGGCTGTCCTTCCCGAAGCGGAGGAGACCGACATCGAAATCCGCCCCGAGGACCTGAAGGTCGATGTGATGCGCTCAAGCGGACCGGGAGGACAGAGCGTCAACACCACCGACAGTGCAGTCAGGATGACCCACCTGCCTACCGGCTTGGTGGTCATCTGCCAGGATGAGAAGAGCCAGATCAAGAACCGGGCAAAGGCGCTGAGGGTCCTGCGTAGCCGCCTCTATGACCTGGAGGTCGAGAAGAAGCGAAGCGAACGGGCTCAGGCTCGCAAGGATATGGTCGGTACCGGCGATCGCAGTGAGCGGATCCGCACCTACAACTTTCCTCAGAACCGGCTTACCGACCACCGTATCAACCTCACCCTCTACCGCCTCGAGCATGTCATGCTCGGAGACCTTGATGAGGTCATCGATGCCCTGAAAATCGCCGCTGGCGAAGCAGCGCTTGCGGAGAGTTGACCGATGACCATCGACAGCTGGAAGCGAGAGAGCGTCGCCCTCCTCATCAAGGAGGGCCTGACCGCCTCACCGGCTCTCGATGTCCGCCTCCTCATTGAGATGGTCACTGGCCTCGATTATACCGAGCAGGTATTGCTCTATCAGCGTCTGTTGAACGACGATGAGATCGTAGCCCTTGAATCTGTACGTGCCAAGCGCCTTGACCATATGCCGATGGCGTATATCAGGGGCTTCAAAGAGTTCTATGGACGGCGCTTTGCCGTCGATGAGCGGGTGCTCATCCCCCGCTCTGACACCGAGACCCTTGTCGAGGCGGTCCTCTCATTCGCCCATGGCAAGGATGAGGACACGCTCGGGCCCATCATCGATGTCTGTACCGGCAGTGGGGCGGTGGGCATCACCATCGCGTGTGAGTTGGGCATGCCGGTGACCCTCAGTGACAAGAGCTCAGATGCCCTCGCTGTCGCTGATGCCAATGCGCGCGCCCTCTATGGCAGCCCATTGCCACTTGTTGAGGATGACCTGCTCTACAACAGGGACGAGA
>LVBE01000140.1 GCA_001603105.1 Spirochaetales bacterium Spiro_03 | reverse complement strand
TATCCCCATTACGGTATATTATTGACTTTTACCGTATCGGGTATTATTATATGCAGTATCACATCTTTTTATATCACGAAATAGGAGACACTCATTGCAACACAACGTCAGTAACCCCCTCCTCCTCTCCACCACCTTGCGTGCCCTGCGCAAGGCCAAAGGGTTGACGCAAGAGCAGGCTGGTTCATCAGTCGGCCTCCTACCAAAGACGATCAGCGCGCTGGAGAACAACGCAGAGACCGTCTCGATCATCAGCCTGCTCAAGCTCGTCTCAGCCTTGGACTTTGAGTTGATCCTCCAACCCAAACCTCGTCCTGACGAGCATCAAGGAGCGTGGTAGGCGATGAGCATGAACTCACTCTCTGTGTGGCAGAACGGGATACGGGTAGGCACGTGGTCGGTCTCCTCTTCACAGCATCTCTTCACCTACGATGAGGCGTGGATCACCTCGCCCCAGAGCCGCCCGCTCTCCCTCTCCATGCCGTTGACGAGTGCACACGAATCCTATCGAGGAGAGCGGGTACGCTCGTTCTTCGACAACCTGCTCCCGGATTCAGAGGTTATCAGGGGGCGTATCAAGAGGCGATACCGACTTCGCTCAGACTCCCCGTTCGACCTACTCGCACAGGTCGGACGCGACTGCGTCGGGGCAATCCAACTGCTGCCCCCCGATGAAGAGCCTGCACCTCAGCGTATCGAAGGAAAACCTTTGGATGATTCTCAAGTGGCGGCAATACTCAGATCAGTGATTAATCCAGGCTCTTCGAACACACACGATGACGAGGATTTTCGTCTTTCTCTTGCAGGAGCGCAAGAGAAGACAGCACTATTGTTTCACGACGGTGAGTGGCACATCCCAATAGGCGCAACCCCATCAACCCATATCATCAAACTGCCAATGGGAACGTTTGGACCATTTGGAGTCAATCTCGACACCTCCATCGAAAATGAGTGGCTCTGCTCCCTCATAGCAAAAGAATTGGGCCTTGGGGCAGCGCATTCAGCGCTCCATCGCTTCGAGGATCAGCGTGTCCTCGTCGTCGAGCGCTTTGACCGCCGCTATGCACCTGACCGCTCTCATATCCTCCGCCTCCCCCAGGAGGACTTCTGCCAGGCGACCGGCACCTCACCGGCTCTCAAGTATGAGAGCGATGGGGGGCCGACGATGGCCACCATCATGGACATCTTGCTCGGCTCTTCCAATGCCAGAGAAGATCGCGAACACTTCTTCTCCAGCCAGATTCTCTTCTATCTACTCGCAGCCCCTGACGGGCACGCAAAGAACTTCTCCCTCTTCATCGAGAGTGGCGGTCGCTTCCGCCTCACCCCGCTCTACGATGTCATCAGCGCCTACCCCTTCCTCGGCAAGGGGAGCGCACAGATTGCAGAGCAGAAGCTGACGATGGCGATGAGTTTCACCACTGAGGAGAAGCACTACAAATGGAACCGCATCGTCTCTCGCCATCTCATCGACGCCGGCAGGCGCCTCGGCCTTGCCTCTTCAGTCGAATCGATTATTTCCACTCTGGCCGACAAGGTTCCACGCGCCTTGGAGCGCGTCAGCGCTGCCCTGCCTGCAGACTTCCCTACTGAGGTCTCCCAGCCCATCCTTGAAGGGGTGTACCGACAGCATCGGCGCTTGGTAGACGGGTAAAACCTCTTTTGGCCCAATTGCCATTTAGCACCCCTTGGAGTAGTATGATGGTACTTTGCAACCCGCATCGATAAGGATTATATGATGAGTGAAGAACTGTTCAGCCAAAGAACCACAACCTGTGGCTCCCTCACCAAAGCCGATGATGGCGCGCGCGTCATCCTCAATGGATGGGTCCATAGAAACCGCAACCATGGATCGGTGCACTTCATCAACCTCCGCGACCGCTACGGCATTACCCAGGTGGTGGTCGACGACGATGCGGACGAGGAGCTGGAGGCGGCAGCCAACTCATTGAAACTTGAATTCTGCATCGCCGTCACCGGTGTGGTGCGCAAGCGGCCTGCCGAGATGGTCAACCCCGAGATGAAGACCGGCGAGATCGAGGTCAAGGCAGAGAAGATCGAGATCCTCTCGACCTGCCCCGCCCTCCCCTTCCAGATCGATGACGGGTTGAAGACGAAGGAGGACCTCCGCCTCAAGTACCGCTACCTCGATCTGCGCAGCCAGGGGATGCAGAAGCGCTTGAAACTGCGCCATGACTTCATCCTCTCCATCCGCAACTACCTCTCGGCGCGGGACTTTTTGGAGATCGAGACCCCGACGATGATCAAGAGCACCCCCGAAGGGGCTCGTGACTTCCTCGTACCCAGCCGCCACTACCCCGGCAAGTTCTACGCCCTGCCGCAGAGCCCGCAGCTCTACAAGCAGATCCTCATGGTCGGCGGCATGGACAAGTACTTCCAGATCGCCCGCTGCTACCGGGACGAGGATGCCCGCGGCGACCGCCAGCTCGAGTTCACCCAGCTCGACCTGGAGATGAGCTTCGTCAAGCGTGACGACGTCCTCTCCCTCATGGAGGGCCTCTTTGGCCACGTCTTCAAGGAGGTCATGGATTATGACCTGCCCGCCACCTTCCGACGCCTCACCTACGCCGACGCGATGAACACCTACGGCAGCGACAAGCCCGACCTCCGCTTTGGCGTCGAAATCAAGGACGTCGCCGACCTGGCCGCCAAGAGCAGCTTCTCCACCTTCAAGGAGATCATAGGGAAGGGTGGCTTCGTCAAGGCTGTCTGCGCCCCCCACAGCGAGACGGTCGATTTCAGCCGCAAGTACATCACCTCCCTCGAGGATGCCGCTAAGGTCTACGGAGCCCACGGCCTGGCCTGGATGAAGGTCGGTGAGAACAAGAGCCTCTCAGGCGGTGTCTCCAAGTTCTTCGAAGGCATGGAGGATGAGGTCATCGAGCGCATGGGCGCTGCTGAGGGGGACATGATCCTCCTGGTCGCCCACCAGGATTGGAAACGTTGCTGTACAAGCCTCAGTGCAGTGCGCAACAAGCTCGGCAAAGACCTCAACTTGATCCGGAAGGGGTTTGAGTTCTGCTGGATCATCGACTTCCCCCTCTTCGAGTACAACGAGGAGGGTGGCTTCTGGGAGGCAGCCCACCACATGTTCAGCATGCCGCAGCAGGAGTATCTCGATACCCTCGAGAGCGACCCGGGCAGGGTGCTCGGGGACCTCTATGACCTCGTCCTCAATGGCTATGAAGTGGCAAGTGGATCGATCAGGATCCATGATGTCGAGTTGCAGAAGCGGATCTTCCGCATCTGCAACTTCGATGACGAGACCGCCGAGCAGCGCTTTGGCTTCCTGCTCAACGCCTTCCGCTACTCCCCGCCGCCGCACGGGGGCATCGCCCCGGGCATCGACCGGATGGTGATGATCATGGCAGAGGAGACCTCGATCCACGAAGTCATCGCCTTCCCGAAGAACACGGCTGCCGTCAGTCCGATGGATGACTCGCCGAGTGAAGTCGACCAGAAGCAGCTCGACGAGCTGCACCTGATCGTCAAATACCCTGAGAAGCCATAGGCAAGGAGGGACCCCGGACGCCGGGGTCTTTTCAATGAACGAAAAGCATCTGGCCCTACGGACCTCACAGTTCAACATCGCCCTCAATAGCCTGCTTGCCCTGAGCAAGATCGCCATCGGCACCCTCTCCCACTCGGTGGCGCTCTTCAACGACGGGATCAACAACGCCGGGGATGTCATCAGCTCGGTGATCGCAACCGTCGGCATCGCCGCAGGGTCGAAGGCGAGCGATAATGAGCACCAGTACGGCCATGAGAGACTGGAGTGTGTGGCGGCGATCCTGCTATCAGGCATCATCATGGTGGTGGGCATCACGCTCTTCGCCGATGGCCTCATCTCCATCATCAAGGGGAGCTACCAGAACCGCCAGAGCCCCGGCCTCTTGGCCCTGGTCATGGCCATCGCCTCGATCATCATCAAGCAGGTGATGGTCTTCCACAGCCGCTGGGCGGGCAAGAAGAGCGAATCGGTGGCCCTCCTCGCCTCGGCGTGGGACAGCCAGAGCGATGTCTTTGCCACCACCGGGGGCCTGGTCGGCATCATCTTCGCCCGCCTGGGCTACCCCATCGCCGACTCGATCGCCGCGATGATCATCGCCCTCTTCATCTTCCGCGTCGGCCTCGATGTCTTCCGCGATGGCACCGACAAGATGGTGGACCGCGCCTGTGATGAGGCGATGGTGGAGAAGATGCGCACCACCATCGAGGCGGTGGAGGGCGTACAGCGCCTGGACCTCCTGCGCAGCCGTACCTTCGCCTCCCGCTGCTACGTCGACGTGGAGATTGCAGCCGACGGGAAGCTCTCCCTCACCGAGGCGCACACCATAGCAGAGCGGGTCCACGATACCATCGAGCATACGTTTCCATCGGTCAAGCACTGCATGGTCCACGTAAACCCCTACAAGACAAGGAAGCGATAGCTTCACGCTGGAAAAACAACCCCTCTTGGGCTATGATGGGACCAAGGAGTCACCTATGGCTGAACACACACATATCCGCTCTGACTTTGTCCCCGGCCACTGGCAATTCGTCACCGACGGGGGCAAGAGCCTTACCATCGACAAGGAGAGCTCTCCCTACGACTACCTCTTCGGCGCCCTCAGCGGTTGCCTCTTCGCCACCTTCTCGGACCTCGCGGTGAAGATGAAGGTGGGATGGGAGCACGTCAGCTTCGAGGTCGATGGCGAGAAGCGGGCGGAGTCCCCCACCACCCTGGAGTGGGTGACGGTCAAGGTGGTGGCAACCGGGGTGGACAACCAGGGGAAGTTCACCAAGGCATTCGAGACAGCGACCCGCTACTGCTCCATCTATGTGACCCTCTCGAAGGTCGCCCGGATGGAGTGGACGGTGAGTTTCAATTGAGGCGGCAATGGTAAGCGATGTCTACCTCTTCGAGGTACTCAAGCGGGCTCTCAAGGCGTTCAATGGCTCCGATTCCGACCTTCTGTCGTGGCCGAAGGCGAAGGCGAGCATCGCCCACGCCCTGGCGATGCGCCTGAGCGAAAGCGCCACCCTCCTTTCGGGGAGCGTGTACGTCGATATCATGGCCGAAGGGGCCGACGTAGTGATCCATGACCGCAACGGAGCGGTGACCATGGCTCTGGTGATCTCCACCACCTACCTGACGGCAAGCCAGCAGACACAGCTGCGCCTCCTGCAGGAGCGGGGCACCACCCTGGTCTTCGGCATCGCCTTTCTCAAGGAGAAGGAGTACTTCCTCCTCTACCGCCCGCGGCGCGACGCCCTCGACTACTACCACTTCCGCAGGGACAACGAGAGCGTGGTGCGCCTTCGCGAGCGTGACCGTGGCAGTGATGAGGGGCAGCTGCTCCTCGGTATCAATCCAAAACGCAGGAAGAAGCGGGCCGCTACACCGGATCGATGACCCGGTTGCGGCCGGTCATCTTGTCCACACCCCGCCGGTGGGCATCCTCGGCCCCCTGCCAATCCTTGTCCCTATTCTCCGACTTGTGCATCTGCGTCATCCAGTAGAGATCCTGTGCAACCCGGTCGAGGTTCTGCTCCTCCAGCTCCGTCATCTCCGAGACAAACGCATCCCAGCGGCCTCTGGAGACGGCATCGGATGCCCGTTCGATCAGGAGGGAGAAGTGGTGGAGGCAAAACCCCTTGGAGGCGAGCAGGGCGGACCTGAACTCCGCCTCCTGCTCCCAGAGGTAGGCGGTGGTGAAGAGGTAGCGCTTCAGCCTCCCCTCCATGGCGGTACAGACCAAGCATCCCGCTTCCCGCTCTCGAAGCTGCTCCTTGTAGCGCTCCACTGCCCGCTTGGTCGCGCGGGCACCCTTGGCGCGGCGAAGGTCTCCGATCGCCTCTTTCATCTTCTCGCGGGTGGTCGAGAGGTAGGTGTCTCCCATCAGGCTCAGGCCCTGCGGCTTGTTGGCCGCCAGCAGCATCTGCCAGTGGGAGGGGCAGAAGCCGCTCTCATTGACGCGTACCCGTGTCTCGGGATTCATCACCGAGCTGCCGAGGTAGAAGGCTATGGCATCGCCCTGGGCCTCACCCATGAGGTCACAGATAAAGCACTCGCTGCCGCTACGCACCCCATCCCATACGGGGATCCGCTCAAGCTCAAGCTTCATCGCGCAGGCCCATACTTCATGCGCATCAACTGGGCGAGCCGCCCCGGCTCAAGGGGGGAGACCTCAGATCCGAGGCGCTCCATCGTGCGCGCGATCACCGTCATCTCACTGGCCCGCTCCAACAGCTCGATCTTGTCAAAGGCATCGAGCAGGGTCGTGCCGATGGTCACCACCCCATGGTTCTCCAAGAGCAGCACATTGTGGTCGAACGCCTTGACGGCGACCTGCTCGGCCAGGTCGACGGTGCCCATGAGGCGGTAATCGACGAAGACCGGATCTTCAAGGATGTAGTAGGATTCGGCGATGAGGTGGGTGTTGATGGCAACATCGCCCCCATCCCTGATGGCGGTGAACGCCGAGGCGTAGGTGGGATGGGCGTGGACGACCGCCCCTGCATCGGGGCGTGATATGAGGATGAGGCGGTGCATCTCCGTCTCGATGGAGAGGCGGAGGTGCTCGGTCAGGTTCTTCCCCTCGATGGTGACCACGGCGATCTGGTCGGCGACGAGGCGCCCCTTGTCCAACGCCGACGGGGTGATGAGGAAGTGGTTCTTGTCCACCCTCAGGCTGATGTTCCCGCCGCTTGGAGTGGTCAGGCCCCGATCATAGAGCCGCCTCATGTAGTCGGCCACCGCGTGTCGCTCTTCTGCGAATCGATTGTTGTCCATGCGGCGAGTATACCATGGCCCCACTGCTCTGGGAACATGAAAAGACCAGAGCACCATGCGTATCAAGGATGAACGGGTATTGAAGAGACGCCACCCCTCCTCACGCCTTGAGAAGGTGTGTCCTCATTTGCTACAATACCAGCCAAGGAGAGCAACCTATGAGGATGTCCAAACTCTTTTCCAGAACTTTGCGTGAAGCGCCCAACGGCGCAGACAGCAAGGGCTACGAATACCTGCTGAGGGCAGGTTTCATCCGTCAATTGGGGGCTGGCGTCTTCAACCTGCTGCCCCTTGGTTTTCGGGCGGTTACGAAGATCGAAACCATCATCCGCGAGGAGATGGATCGCATAGGGGGCCAGGAGATCCTGATGCCGTTGGTCAACCCCGCAGATGTGTGGAAGGAGACCGGACGCTACTACTCCATCGACCGGGAGATGAGTCGCTTCAAGGACCGTGTCGGTCGTGACATGGTCCTCGCCATGACCCACGAGGAGGTCGTCACCGACCTCGCCCGTACCGAGATCGACAGCTACAAGCGGATGCCGCTGCTCGTCTACCAGATCCAGACCAAGTGGCGTGACGACCCGCGTCCCCGTGCCGGCCTGATCAGGGTACGTGAGTTCACGATGAAGGACAGCTACTCCTTCGATGTCGATGAGGCGGGCCTCGATACGCAGTACCGGGCCCACTACACTGCATACTTCAGGATCTTCGGGCGGACCGGGCTGCCGGTGATCGTCGTCGGGGCTGACAGCGGCATGATGGGTGGCAAGGTCTCCCACGAGTACATGTACCTCTCCCCGATCGGTGAGGATACCATCATCACCTGCCCCGCCTGCCACTACACGGCAAACCGCCAGGTCGCCTCCTTCAAGAAGAGCTATCACAAGGCGGAGATGAAGGAGATGGAGAAGGTCTTCACTCCGGAGACCAAGACCATCGAGGAGCTGGTAGACTACCTCAAGATCGACAAGAAGCAGACCGCCAAGTCGGTCTTCATGGTCGGTACCTTCATCGACGACACCAACGGCGAGGAGCAGAGCAAGCTCATCGTCGGTGTGGTGCGCGGAGACCTGGAGGTAGAGGAGAACAAGTTGCAGAACGCCGCCCGTGCCAACGCCCTGCGTCCTGCCCACCCCGAAGAGATTGCCGAGATGGGGATGGTGGCCGGCTATGGCTCGGCCATCGGGGCCAAGGAGGGCATCCTCGTCATCGTCGACGACTCGGTGGCAGAGAGCAACAACCTGGTCGCCGGTGCCAACGAGTGGGAACACCACTATCTGAACACCAACTTCGGTCGCGACTACCAAGGCACCGTCGCCGATATCGCCAGTGCCCAGGCGGGCTTCGCCTGCCCTGTCTGCTCAGCTCCCCTCTCCGCCTCCAAAGGCATCGAGGTCGGCAACATCTTCCAGCTCGGCACCCGCTACAGCGAGGCGATGGATTGCTACTACCAGGATATCGACAGCACACGCAAGCCCGTCATCATGGGTTCCTACGGTATCGGGGTGGGCAGGCTGCTCGCCTCCCTTGCAGAGGAGTACTGTGACGATCTCGGCCTCGCCCTCCCGATCACCGTCGCCCCGATGCAGGTGCATCTGGTCAGCCTCGTCAAGGAGAGCGAAGCGGTCGACCAGCTCTACGAGGAGCTGACCGCTGCCGGCATCGACGTCCTCTACGACGACCGCAAGGAGTCGGCCGGGGTGAAGTTTGCCGATGCCGACCTGATCGGCCTGCCGATCCGCATCACGGTAGGCAACCGGTCACTGAAGGAGGGGAAGGTTGAAGTGAAGGTGCGCAGCAACCTCTCCGAGACCATGAGCTTCGATCTCTCAACGGTAGTCAGCGAGACTCAGGCGCTTATCGGGCGCCTGGTCGCTGAGATTGAGGCTCGCATCGAAGAGAAGGAGTGGGATGGCGGCCTGTGATCAGGCCGCACCCATGCCTTTGAGCACGTTTATGATATAGGTGCGCTTGGCAAGGCGGGCGTACTCCAGAACCGAATGTCCTTGATAGTCGCGGGCGTTGATATCAGCGCCCGCTTTTATGAGGGCAGTGACGATGCGCGTCTCGGGATTGGTGCTCACCGCCAGGATGAGGGCGGTCTCTCCGAGGTAGTTGCGGGCATTGAGATCGGCTCCATAGGCGAGCAGCGTCTCGATGACCTTGGGGTTGCTGGACTTGTTTGCAGCCAGGTGCAGTGCGTTGGAGCGGTATTTGGGCTCCGCTTCCTGCAGATCGGCTCCCGCCTCAAGCAGGGCCTTGGTCACCACAACAGCCGGATTGTACTGGGCTGCGAGCATGATGGGGGTCAGGCCCCACTCGTTCTGGGCGTGCACATCAGCACCCTGGCTGATCAATGTGGTGATCTCACGGGCACGTGTTGCACTCACTGCTGCGTTGAGCAATTTTCTATTTAAAGCTTCTTCTTTCTTTGTCATCAAACACCTCTTTGTACAAAAACGGATTAGCCCTATTATCCTAAATTTTCCCTTCCTTGTATAGTCTTTGAAAAAACCGATCTTTAAGGTTTGCGTACCCGCATATCCATGCGCTATGATACTATCACTATGGCAACCAAGGAAATCATCCACCTCATACCGAAGGTGGAGCTGCACGACCACCTCGATGGTGGGCTGAGAATCTCCACAATCCTCGATTTGGCACGACAACAGGGGGTTACCCTCCCCTCATACGACGAGCAGGGCCTCCATGAATACTTCACCCGGGGGGCACAGAAGAAGAGCCTCGCCCTCTACCTCGAACCCTTTGGTGTGACCGTCTCGGTCATGCAGACAAAGGAAGCGCTCAAGCGCGTCGCCTATGAGGCGGTGGAGGACCTGGCCAAAGAGCACGTCGTCTACGCCGAGCTGCGCTTCGCCCCCATTCTCCATACGCACAAGGGCCTCTCTCCCCAAGAGGTGGTCCAGGCAGTCCTCGACGGCATCCAGAAGGGGATGCGCTCCTTCCCCATCCAGATCGGTCTCCTGCTCTGCGCCATGCGCAACCAGGATCCCGCCATCAGCGTACAGATTGCTGAACTCGCCGTCGCCTTTGCCGACCGCGGGGTGGTGGGCTTCGACCTTGCCGGTGATGAGATCGGCCATCCACCCAAGGATCACCTCGATGCCTTCCAGTATATCCGCCACCAGAACTTCAATATCACCATCCATAGCGGCGAGGCCTTCGGCGTCGAGTCGATCTGGCAGGCGATCCAGACCTGCGGTGCCCACCGCATCGGCCATGGGGTACGCCTCGTCGAGGATATGATCATCGAGGGCAATCGCATCGTTGAGAAGAACTCCCTCTCCTCCTTCATCCTCGACCGACGCATCCCCATGGAGATGTGCCTGACCAGCAACGTAGGCACCGGGGCGGTGGCCGATTACGCCAGCCACCCCTTCCCGATCTTCTTCAGGAGCAAGTACCGGGTCTTCCTCTGCAGCGACAACCGCTTGATGGGCGATACCAACCTCACCCGCGAGATGGAGATCGCCAGCACCTACTATGGCCTCACCCTCCGCGACCTGGAGAAGATCACCATCAATGCGATGAAGTCAGCATTCATCCACCACGAGCAGAAGCTCACCCTGATCTACGATGTGATAAAGAAGGGGTACGCTGACATCCGCAGCCAATACGACCTGACCGACTAGAGGGTCCTCGTACTAGGTGACAGTGCATTACAGTTCGCCCGCTTGCTCCTGTGCCCAGTGGTCGACTATCACATTTGGTGCATATACAAACATCATATGCAACTCCCCATCCCCTGAATTATGGAGGGCGTGCGGCACATCCTTGGGAATGAAAACATAATCGCCCTCTTTCAGCAATTTTTCTTCATTGCCCACTGTCATCACCCCGCTACCACGAAGGATTGTATAGGACTCCACTGTCGGGTGGGAATGCTCTGGAATGCCTCCATCCTTATAGATGACCACATATCCCTGGCTGAATTGATCGCCTTTGAGAGCTCCATTTGGGCCCAGCATCACTCGGGTGCGCCTTCCTGCGGGAAATTCCGTCCCTTCAATCGCAAAGATATTATTTACTTCCATGGGTACCTTCTCCTAACTTTGTAATCTTATGCATGTGTGATGTCGCTCACATCCCGAACCGATTCTCGAATAATAAGCTGGCTCTTATACTTCACATAACTATGTGGCGCACAGACTCGACTCTCCATCTGTCGCAGCAATGTATCGAAGATTTCATCTGCTGCGTCGCTAATCGAATGCCGAATGGTAGTGAGAGGAGGGAACATATATTGTACGAACGGGATATCATCAAAGCCGATGATTGACACATCTTCAGGAATCCTCAACCCTGATTCAAACACTCCTCGATACGCAGCGAAGGCCATATAATCATTGAAAAGAAAGATTGCGGTCGGACGATTATCCTCTTCAGAGAATACTTTTCGCGTATTGGCATATATATCATGGTCTGAAGAGACCCCTCTTATTATCACACAATCAGACAATGACATACCAAACTTTTCCAAAGCCAGCCGAACCCCTTCCATGCGTTCCCGGTTGTACTGTCTTTCCTTATCAGAGACCATGATAACAACCCTTCGATGCCCATTGGATAGGAGATGATACATTGCCTTGAACGCAGCATCGACATTATCAATGTTCATGCAAGGCGCGTTGACTTCAAAATACCGGTTTATGATCACCATCGGAATCTCTCCGATGAATGGAATGACATGGTCGATTGATTCGGTTGAAGCAATGTAGAGGATACCATCAACGAAGAGGCGTTTCAGCGTTTCGAAGTACTCTATCTCTTTGTTCACATCTCCAACAGCATCACACAGGATCAATGAATATCCATTCTGGACCGCACACGATTCCATGCATTGGACTACATGTGGGTAGAACGGGTTGGTAATATCCGGCAAGACCAAGCCGACAAGCTTGCTCCCGCCACGCTTGAGACTTCTTGCCGCCTGATTTGGCCTGTAATCCAATTCACGCACAGACTGCCACACACGCTTCTGAACATCTTCATTGACAAATGCAACACCGGACAGTGTACGGGACACCGTACTCGCTGATACTCCTGCATGCTTTGCTACATCACGGATGGTAACCAAGAGCTACATCACTCCTTCTCTCAAACGTACTAGAGTCCCTCTCTCTCCCGATAGTTCTTCCAAACGCTTTCGAACCAGTGGTCTGGATCGGGCAAAGGGCGAACGGCACGCCAGGTGATGTCACACTCCAGAGATGATTTCTCATACATGACTTCCTGGACCTTATCAAAGCTGGCACAATCCTTGGAGTGCCTGAACAATTCATCCAAGCGATCATCCGGCAACAAACCGTCCGGATTGTAGATCAGCGCTGACCCTCTGCTACTTTTAACCGTTTTCACATAGTCCAAGATAGCACATAAATGCACATACTGGCTAATGAGTAGGTGCCGAAGCTTGAAATAGTTCTTAAGCTGTAATGGATGTACCGCATGCTGAACGTTGATAACCGAATTCCACTGTTCTCGGTTCTCTTTGATGGCCTGCTCAACCCCCTCTCTCGATCTGATGAGCGAGGCATATGTGGTCATGCGCTTCTGCATCTTGGCCAACTCCTGTGAGACGTCGAGACCCTCTTGGTCATCTTCTGTCAGAATGACTTCGGTCTCTTGGAGTGTCCTTTTAACCTGGTGCCCATATTTTTGCAGGAAATCCACCTTAGGATCCGGAAATTCCTTATATTTTCTTGTGATGAACTGGGCGGCACGCATTCCGCCAACCTGACCTGAATTCAAGGCGCTACCGCCTGGGCGGTACACACCATGGGTTCCGCTTACCTCACCAATTGCAAACAGATGGCTGATTGAGCTCTCCCAATTATCGTCACACGCGATACCCCCGTTCCCGTGCTGCACGCAGACTGCCACTTCCAAGTACTCTGTGGATAGATCAATATTATGATCGGAGTAGACCTTGATCGCCTTGGGGTTCATATGCTGCAACCGCTCATACGGGGTTTCCAGCAGTGCCTCGCTATTTTCGAGATATTCTTTTGCTTCCCCATTCAAACGGGTGAAATCAACAACACCATCCTGCAACAAGGCTGCAGGGTTTCTGGTGAAATCAAGGAATACCCGTCGCTTATTCAGGACAGACTCCTTATAGACCAGCAGATCTACTATTGACGACCCATTTTCCACCACCTTTCCCGAATCGAACGGCCATTGATACCCCTTGAGGAAGGTGGCACTGAGAAGATCACTTGGATGTACAAAAAAGTCTTCGAGGAATTCACGTTCATCGTTTCCTTCCTGATCGGTTGACACATACCGCGGGAGGCACTGCTGGAACGTGCCCGAAAGATTCCATCTGAACTTGATGGACGCTATGCCAAACTGGGACTCAGTGAGGTTCTTTGCTTTCGCTCCTTCCTCCAACACCACACCCATCCCCCCGGTCTGGCTGGTGGGATATACGCTGGACTCATACATTCCGGCGTCCCCTCCCGTAGCCCAGACGATGTTGGTAGCGGCAAAAATGACATACCGTTCCCTGGAATCTGAACACTTCCGCTTATCCAGGGCCAGAATGCCAACCGCTTGCTTTCCAAGGGGGGCGTCATCATCAACCAAGAGCTTGACTGCCTGGAAACCACTGAACTGTGGTATCTCCCGCCTGATAACAGCCTCTTCCAACAAATCAGTCATGTATTTTGATGTAAGCGGCCCCGCTGATGTACCCCGCTGTAGAGGGTCATGGTCTGTCTTGTACCCGACGAATTCTCCACTGGAGTTGTATGGAAAAGGAATTCCGAGGTCTACCAGTTGGTAGAAGGACCGGAGTGACCCAGCGGCCTCAGCCAATGCAATATCACCGTCGACAGCCCCTCCTTCAAACAAGGTCTGGGCCATCTTGTAGACACTATCAGGGACCTCTCCACACGTTGTAAGCTTGTAGTAGGTTTGTTTGTCCGACCCGGTATTGCGAGATGTCCCCATCCCCCGACCCTCAGTCACGATGGCAACTGATTGTTCCCCGCCCTTGGACAACGACAAGGCCGCGTTGTAACCAGCTGCCCCACTACCGACAACAATGGTGTTGAACCGATGAAAAGGAATCTCTTCTACTCTTAGATCTATCATAACTCTCTACCGTATTACCGTGTTCAAAGGCGACGGATATGGAATCCACCATCTACATCAATATAATTGCCTGTGGAGTAGTTGAAATCGTCGGAGCAATATGCCCGTACCGCCTTTGCAACATCCTCAGCCTCTCCCCACCGTGCGATGGGGAACACCCCCTCGGCGATCAGTGCATCATATTTTGACTCCACAGTTGACGTCATGTCTGTCCTGATGACCCCGGGGCGTATTTCATATACGAATATCCCCTCAGCGGCCAATCGGTCGGCATAGAGCGTTGTGAGCATGGCTATGCCGGCCTTCGACACACAATACTCTCCCCTGTTCACCGAGGAGACCGTGGCCGAACAAGAGGATATATTGATAATGGTTCCACGCTTCTTCTGGGACGGAGGGTTCTTCATCATGTGCTTTGCCACCGCCTGGGTAATGAACATATTTGCCTTGGTGTTAGTGTTCATCACATAGTCATAACTCTCTTCGGTCATCTCAAGAAGGTCGGCTCGCTGACGTGGCGCCACCCCGGCATTATTCACGAGGACACCAATATGCGTATGGTTTGCAAAGATCTCCTGGAGCACAGCCTGGCGTTGGGCGGAATCGCCTATATCTGCTGCATACCAGGCGTAATCAATGCCCGCCTCACGCAAGGCTGAGACACTGTCAGGGTAAGACTCTTCAGTACGAGTGGCTACAATCGCAATCTCATACCCATGTCTCCCTAATTCAAGAGCGATGGCCAAGCCTATCCCCCGGCTTCCGCCGGTAACAATTGCGGTCGTTTTCATTGAGTGGGCCTCCTAGCTCATCAGCAACGTGGGCAAGAACATAGTTATTGTCGGTATATACGTTACCAATAACAGAACAACGATCATGGGTACATACATCGGGAGCAAGGCTTTTGAAACACTCTCGATACTCCTCTTCCCGATTGCACAACCGGTAAACAGTGCAGTTCCGACCGGCGGTGTACACAGGCCTATGCCAAGGTTGAGCATCATCATGATACCAAAGTGAATCGGGCTCATGCCAAAGCTTTTGACTACAGGCAACAGAATCGGTGTCATGATCAGTACCAATGGCGCCAGATCCATGATGGTTCCAAGGGCCAACAACAGGATATTGATCAAGAGAAGGATGATGATGGGATTGTCACTGACAGACAGGATCAGCTTTGTAGCCGAAGAGGGGATGTTGAGATAGGACATGGTCCACCCGAATGCCCCTGCTGCCGCAATCAACGCATACACCATCGCCAGAGTCTTTACTGTCCCCCCGAGAACCCGAGGGATATCCTTGATGGTCATCTCACGGTACACAACCAGGCTGATAAACAAACAATAGATACAGGCAATTGCCGCCGATTCAGTGGCTGTAAACCATCCGGCCGATACCCCGACAATCACTATTACCATCGAAAACAATGACAGAAGAGATTCTTTTGTCACTTTCATGGCCTCTTTGAAGGGCACCTTTCCACTCTTTGGATACTTGCGCTTGTGAGAGACGATGAAGCAGTAGGCCATCAGGGAGATAGCGAGCAGGGCACCGGGGATATACCCGGCGATGAACAGGCTCCCGATGGACACTCCACCGGCAGCCATCGAGTACAGGACTATATTGTGACTCGGTGGAATGATCAGGGACTGGACCGAACTGGAGACGGTCAAGGCAATTGAAAAGTCCTTGTCGTATCCTGCCTCTTCCATCATACGAAACTCCAAAGGCCCAAGGGATGAGACGTCGGCGATGGTAGAACCAGAGATTCCTCCAAAGAATGTCGAGGCCAAGACGTTTACGTGTGCCAACCCTCCAGTAAAGCGACCTACCAGGATGTTTGCAAACTGGAACAACCGTGTAGCAATCCCTCCAACCGACATTATCTCTCCCATCAGGATAAAGAATGGTATTGCCAGGAAGCTGAAGCTATTGAGCTGTTTCGCCATCTGCTGGACCAATGTCATCACGGGGGAGCCTATATAGATCAAAGTCAATGCCGTCGAAAGAATCATCGAAAAGGTAATCGGAACCTTGATCAGGATTAAGACAATGAACGAACCAAGAAGGATTCCTGTTGCAATAGAAGTATCCATAATCTTATTTATCCCCCCCGTTTGTAGGAATCCCCAAAGACTTGATGTCATTTGTCTGCACGTCGTCTGTTGCAGCTTCCTTGAACGTACGCAACCCCACCATATCCAAAATCTCAAAATAGATGATGCACAACCCACTAATGGGAATTGTCAAATACATCAATGCCCCCGACCATTTGGTCACCGGCAAGAATGATTTTTTAGTGAACATCATGAGGCGTACACCGTAGAAGAGGAAGACCAGGCCGACAGAAATAACAATCGCATGAATAAGCCCATCTATTATTCTCTGAACGACCCTTGGAAACCGCACATAGAACACCTCTACGGCAATATGCAGTTTCTTATCTGCTCCAATTGCTATACCCAGGAATGCCATCCAAATAATCAGCAGCAGAGAAATCTCCTGACTCCACCGAATATTGGATCTGAAGATATTCCGGCTGACTACCTGTGCAAAGACTATTAAGATCACCGCAGCCAATACCCATTTCGCGTATCCATAAATTATCTTGTAGATAGTCTTATAGATAGTGATAAGAGTATGACCACCCTTTGTTAGTTTTCCATCTGATTGGAGCATCATCCCACCTCTTCTACGAATTGCTTATTTTGCCGCCAGGATTCGATCGACCAAATCCTTGTACTTTCCGCCCTCATACGCATACCAGATCGGCTTGCATGCATTCTGGAACTGGGCGAACTCTGCTGGCGACAATTCAGTCAGTGTCACGCCTGCTGCCTTGAGGAGATTGGCCGATTTTTCCTCATTCTCAGCCCAAAGCTTCTTTTGCATCTCCCAGGACTCAAGAGCTACCTCATCGATAATACGCAGCTCCTCTTCGGTCAGCTTTGCACGGGCAGCCATGCTCATGACCAGGATATCTGCTGAGCGAGTATGGTGGTCATAGGTGAAGTACTTTGCTACCTCGTAGTGTGACTGCTCATCATAGTTCACGATCGAGTTCTCAGCTGCATCAACGACACCGGTTTGCAGAGCGGAGTACACCTCTGAGTAGGCTGTTGCAACCGCCTGTCCACCCAATGCCTCAACCATCGACATCATCAACTCTGACTGCTGAACACGGACAAGCATGCCCTTCATATCAGCTGGGGTGTGAATCGGTCTCTTGGTGTTGTAGAAACAGCGTGTGCCAGCATCATAGTAGGTCAGACCGTAGAGGTTTTTGCTCGTCATCAAATCACCCCGCAAAAGCTCCATCCCGACATCACCACCATGTGCTGCCCAGAAATGCTCAGTATCGGTATAGATATAGGGCATCATCAATGCGTTGAACTCTTTGACAAAGTTGGTCATGACCGAGAGGTCGGCCTTGATGAAGTCCATACCACCATACTGGGCTTGTTCAAGATTGGAGACTGCATCTCCGAGCGTTCCGTTGTTGTGGACCTCGATGGTCACCCGTCCATTGGTTCGTTTGTTGACTTCCTTGGCAAACCACTCAACCGCAATGGTCGTACTATTACCATCGGGCTGGTTGTTTGACAGCTTGAATGTCACAGGGCGCAGCTCGGCGCTCTTCGTCCCTGCCGATGACTGTGTCGCCTTGCCTCCACAAGAGATGCTCAGAAGAGCAGCGGCGACCAACATGAGAACAATTACCGATTTTTTCATACCAAATCCTCCAATGATTCATTTTTATCTGGCGGTAAACCCACCATCGATAGGAATAGCAACACCGGTCACATAATCTGAAGCGTGACTGGCTAGGAAAATTGCAGCCCCGACAAGATCTTCAGGGTTTCCCCAACGACCGATCGGGATCCGTTTCAAGATTTCAGAACTCTTTGACTCATCACTCCACAGCGCCTTTGTCACTGCGGTCGTTATATATCCAGGTGTAATGGAATTCACACAGATGCCATGAGGTGCGAGCTCATTCGAGAGTGCCCTGGTCAACCCAAGCATTGCATGCTTTGCACTTGTGTACGCCGTCACATTGAAACCGCCGAACGTCGAATACAAGGAGGTCGTATTGATAATTTTTCCCTTGATCTTTTGCTGGAGGAAGTATGATGCCACCTTCTTTGACAGCATGAATGCCGACTTGAAATTCACATTCATGATTGCATCGAACTTCTCAATCGGAAATTCGTCTATCGGGGCACGGTACTGGATACCGGCATTATTGAAGAGCACATCAACCGAACCCATCTCTTCGATGATCTGGTCCCAGGCTTTGTCGATTGCATTACTGTCCGATACATCCACATGAAGAAACATGCTCCGATTACCACTCTTTTTGATCTCTTCGGCAGTGGCTGTAAGATCAGCAATATCGAGGCATACGACATTGGCACCAGCGCCAGCAACACCAATTGCAATCTCCTTTCCTATACCCGAAGCACACCCTGTAATTAGTATGGTTTTACCTTCAAGCGAGAATAGGTTCATAGTGGATTGATTCATTCGACAAAGCTCCTTAATTCAATTCTCAATATAAAACCCCTAAAACGGAACATAAGAAACCGATTTCATGGGGGATTATCGTCATATTATTCCATGTAATCGGTTTCGTCAACTATTATTTCAATTTATTTGATATTGGCACTATTGGCCACTAGTGTCCGGTTATAAGTCTATAAGTAGTAACTGTTTAATTTCAGAGTCGTCAAATTCTTTGTAGTTAGAATTTTTAAATAGTTGCTCTATAGGGAGTTGCTCAAAAACGGTCACGCTAAAAATTTGCAGGATTGTGTAGAGGTTTTGCTTCAATTTGAGCCTTTTCTTGAGAATCGCCACCAGAACATACACGGATATCGCCACCCAAACCTGTGTCTTCACGGCATTCTCCGAGTTCCCGTAGAATGTCTTCACCCTGAGGTTCTGCTTGATCCATTTGAAAAATATCTCCACACGCCAGCGGTTCTTGTAGAGGAGGGCCACGGTGAGGGCATCCAACTCGAAGTTGTTAGTCAGGAAAGTGTAGTACTTTTTCGTCTCCTCGTCGTAGTAGCGGACCCTCCTCAACTTGGCTGGGTAGTGCTGTTTTGTTTTTTTGCCGGTGAGCACAATCGTCTGGTCACATCGCAATCCGGTGCTCTTGTCCACCACCCTGGATGAGATCCTGCGCCATTGCGTGTTCTGTTTCGCCCTGGTCACGAAGGTCGCACCTCTGAGCTCTATGCGATACAGCCGTTTGAAATCGATGTAGCCACGGTCCATGATATAGACGGCACCGACCTCGAAATCAAGGTCATCGAGGATGTTCACGTCATGGACCGAGCCGTCGGTGATGATGATCACCGACGGGATATCGCCTCGTAAATCCAGTAGTGTATGCAACTTAACGGCAGCCTTGTCCTTGCCAAAGCTCGCCCAGGGAAACAAGGAGAGGCAGAGATCAACGGTGGTCGAGTCCAATGCATAGACGTTGCCCTCAACGTCAAGGTCGAAATCATCCCCCTTGTACAGATCCTTTGCCTCCAGGATGAGCACCTGGGCGAAGTCGGCGTATATCCTCCAAGATCGGCTTTCATTCGCCTCGGCAAGGGTGCTCCGGGCGATGTTGCCCCTGAAGCCCATGTGATACAGCCTGCCCTGCATCGCATTCAAAGAGAAGACGATATCCCTGAGGCTGAGGCGGTGGGTCAGCTGGGCGAATGCCAGGCAAAGGAATTGGTTCCAACAGGAAAAGGTCTTGACCCGATGGTCACCGCCGTACCGGGCGACACACTTTCGGAACTCATACCGTGGTGCCATATCCATGATCTGGGAGAAAACCGTCATCTTGGAACCCATAAAACACCTCTGAGAATGGTTATGGATTGATGATAATGGCCAAAATGAATCGATAAAAGTGAAAAGAGGGTATAACCAACTGTAGTTTAAGCAGTTATGGCGTGTTCAGAAAAA
>LVBE01000139.1 GCA_001603105.1 Spirochaetales bacterium Spiro_03 | reverse complement strand
CGCCCCAGCAATGCGACATAGCAGGCTGGCCCCGCTATGCCAGAATTGACTAGGAAGCCCTTCTAGCTTCCAAAACACTCGATCAACGACCGTAAACGGTAATCATCGACTGCTCTTATCTTCTCTTCCCTTCTCTCATATCTCTGTCAAAAACCAGCGCTACACAAGCTCTTGTGCTTGGCGCGCTCGGATAACATACCAAAAGTGAACCATTAGTGTCAAGCGGTCTCAGATACAATTAATTTATAATCGTACGGCCCGCTTTTCGAGTAGTTCGTCAACGATTCGAGCAAAGCCCTCGCCTCCTCGTTCGGTGACGACATACCGAGGCAGAATCTCCATCCGATTGCTCGCCTCAATGATATTGCCCACCCCAAAACTCAACGGGATGCGGGCGAACATCACCTGGTCGTTAGGCGCATCGCCACAGTAGCAGCTCTGCTCTTGGAGTGCCTGGGCCGACAGCCCGAGTACCTCAGAGAAGAAGGCTCGGCTTCCTTCCCATTTGTCGAAGCTGCCGAACCACGCATTGATGTGGATTGAACTGACCGCAGTGGCCGCCCCCATCTTGGTGCAGACCTCCACAACCTGGGCGATACGTCCAGCATCTAGGTAGGGTGGTTCGCTGCCGTGGTCGAAGGCGACATCGTAGAGGCGTGCAAATTGGTCGCTGGAGAGCTTGGAGCCACCGACAGACGACAAGACCGCCTCGATCATCTTCTTTTTGCGTTCGTCGTAGCCTTTCTGGTCAATGGATGGGTGCACCCAGTGGGTGATCAAGCCATCCTCTCTATAGAGGCTTACTGCCCCACTTTCGGCCACCACCGCCTCGATGGGCCACTGGCGCAGATACGTATCAGCCCAGCCGGCGGACCCTCCGGTCACGCAGATGGTGCGTAGCCACATCGGTAAGCACAAACTGTATTGCCCGTGCCTCGGCTGCGGTAAGTGAAGCGATGCTCCTCATACGCTCACCGGCTCATCGAGGAGAGTGCGCCGCTCTTGACGATCGCCCGCACATAGGTGAGAAACGAGGCGACACTGGCAATCGCAGCCAGGCCAAAGAGCGGAGTCAATACCTGCTGCACGATGCCAGATAGTGCCGAATCAGCAGTCCAGGAAGAAAGGGCTCGGACAAAGAGGATGGAGAGCTCGCGCCACATGATCAAGATGAACGCCCAGATCGGCATCATCGATGCAGAGACAAAGCACACAAAGTACGTCATCCGGCTGATCGTGTCGGCAAACGGATCCATCACCTTGCCCAAGTCGGTGATCATCCCTCTTCGACGGGCGATCTGTCCGTCGAGGAGGTCACTGAGCTCGGTCAACAGCCACAGAACGATGATCAAGATCGTCGAACTGTCCTGAAGCGAAGGGCCGAGCCACTGCGGCAGGTGAAACGCTATGAAGAAGAGCGGGGCCATGACCAGGCGGCTGACTGTCAGCTTGTTGGCGATATTCATAGCTGCACCTTGTTCGCCACGGTCTCTTGGACCATGGCAATGAAGGCGTCGGTTGCCAAGCCTCCCTCCTGCCTGCCTCCTCGGTAACGCACCGAGACCTGGTCTGCCTCGGCTTCCCGCTCACCGATGATCACCATATACGGAATCTTCTGGCCATTGGCATTTCGAATCTTCGCATTCATCCGATCGTCGCTGAGGTCCGCTTCGGCTCGAATGCCGCTCTTGCGCAGCCGCCCCTCCAAAAGCCGAGCATACGCATAGTACGCTTCGCCGACCGGAATCACCTTCACCTGCACTGGTGCAAGCCAGGGGGGGAACGCTCCGCCGTAGTGCTCGATGAGCACGCCAAAGAAGCGCTCGATCGAGCCCAGTAGCGCCCGATGGATCATATAGGGGCGCTTCTCAACCCCGTCGCGGTCGACAAAGGTCAGGTCAAAGCGCTCAGGCTCATTGAAGTCGAACTGCACCGTCGAAAGTTGCCACTCGCGCCCGATGGCGTCCTTGATCTTCAAGTCAATCTTAGGTCCATAGAATGCACCGCCGCCTTCATCAATCTCATAGGGAAGTCCCTCGGCCTCGATTGCCTGCCGCAACGCCTCGGTGGCTGCATCCCAATGCTCCTGCTCTCCGACCGACTTTTCCGGCTTGGTGGACAGGTATGCGTTGATCTCCTCAAAGCCGAATGCGCGGAGCATCGCCAGGCTGAAGCGCAGGACTTCCAGAATCTCATCACCCATTTGCTCAGGGGTGACAAAGAGGTGGGCATCGTCCTGGGTGAAGCCGCGGACCCTGAGCAGGCCATGCAACGCCCCCGCCTTCTCGTAGCGGTAGACGGTGCCAAGCTCCGCCCACCTGAACGGCAGCTCACGATAGGAGTGCTTGCTGTTCTTGTAGATCATGATGTGGAACGGACAATTCATCGGTTTGACGTAGTAGTCGCTCTTGTCCATCTCCATCGGTGGGTACATCCCCTCCTTGTAGAAGC
>LVBE01000138.1 GCA_001603105.1 Spirochaetales bacterium Spiro_03 | reverse complement strand
ATGGTATGGTAAACAGTATTACTATATATATGTTACCCCATTGCCTTAACAATCACCATGAGATGCATATCAGACCAACCAGACATTCTGCCTGTTGTCCTGATCACTGCTTTTCGAAGATGATATATATTGTAGTGCGGTAGACACCGGGTATCGGTGGATTGTCGGGTAGGTCGAGGTACAGATAGACTTTGCCCTCCAAGAAATGACCATCGGCTAGGTCTCCGAGTGGCGTAGGGATAGTGAACTTCGGATTTTTGGTACTGTCGACGCTCTTGAAGGTATGCTTTTGACTCGTGATCTCTTGGCGTTGAAGCTCATCCGCTTTTCCTATGGTACCTTGGTAGGCTAGTCGATGTGGGATGACCGAGCCAGATGATGAGACAAATTTGAAGTCCCACTCAGTTGCTGCGGCATTGCTGGCGATAGTGATCTTGCCTGCTTCAACATGGGAGATGTACCGTATTGTGGCAACTTCCAACGCGTGTGCTAAGGACGTATGATTTGTTTCGAGGGTGGAGTAGGAGACGGTAGAGGTGAAAGCTTGCTCGACATCAAAGAAAGCCGCTAAGTTCTGGGGATCTTTATTACCTGGATTATTTTTGCCTCTGAGGCTCAACAGCACAGAGGAGCCAGCATTGTCCACAAAGTTAAGCAGGGTTTCGTAATATCCCTTTTCTGGCTTATATGAAGGGTTGAACCACCCCCCAGATTTCAAAGTCCCATAGTTGTTGTTGGTATGTATCATCGTCACGTCAATGAAGATGAGTCGGTACTGGTATTTATAGCGAAATTCATTTGCTCCATCATAGACGCCGCTGACTCCAGCGTAGTTGTACCCGATCCCATTTACCGTTGCCTCTCCTTCCCCTGCCCCTCTAGGAATGGTAAACGTCTGATTGGGACTGCTGATAACCAGGTTGTTCATAAACGGATCTTGTGTGCCGCCTCTCATTTTCCCATCGGGACCTTTTTCCTGATGGGTCAATCCCTTTGGAGTGATGACCAGAAAGTACTCAGACCAGTTCTGTGTGCCTAGATTCGAATTATTGGAAGTCAACGTCCAGTTAAACGAGTTTGTGTTTGCCCCGTTTGTGGCCGTAGGCCCTGCGTTCAGTACAGTGAAGACAGAATTAGGTTCACCGCTGTAATGCAGTCGTCCAATATATCCAGTCTTCTCCCATGCCTTTTTTGAATTAGGGTCTGTGTTGTTCCAGAATCCAACTGTATTATAACCTGAGTCAGTCCGTGTGATATCAAAACCCTCTAGATTCCCGCTGCCAGGATTTGTCCCAGATAGATATTGGTAGGCTAATGCTGAGGAGTATATTGGTAGAGGAAGGACAAGAAACATCCATGTCATAAGAGCGGTTACTATTAAATTCGTTTTGAAACGTATCTTCTGTGTTGACACAAGTGTTTTTGCCATAAATGCGATTGAGTCTACTTCTCTATTAAAATTTAGGTTAAGCATACGACATATGTAATAAGTTTACAAGCCAGATGTGGAATAATTATTATGATTTGAAAGACCCGGAACATCAATTGCTTGACAGCGAATACTATGCTATACTAATACTACGTTAGTTCCGACCCAACCGAGCAGGCTATGTCCCGGTCTGCCCGGTTTCTTTTACGTTCGGTAATTGGCAATTTTGGGAGGAAACCATGGGGTTCCAAGACATAGAAAACGTATTGAAAGAAGAACAATGGACTCGCAGCACCGTCACTACCTATACCCTTGGTAGTTTTGAAGCCCTCGATGGCTACCTCGCTGCCATGGATGAAGAGGAGAAGACCGAAACGAAGGCGCTGTGCGATGCCCACCTCGAAGAACGGGAGAAGAACAGCATCGTCGCCATGTACGTCAGTGGCTCTATCCAGCTTGAGAGGCGTGGAGCCGATGACTATTTGCAGCTGCTCACCCTCATCGAGATGTTCAAGGAAGCGAAGAAGCATAACATCGTCGAGATGCTCTGCAAGAAGATCCTGAGCCGCAGCGAAAACAAGCATGCCCTGCGCCTGTTGGCCTCTTCCTATGAGGCGGTGGGCAAAAATGCTGAGAAGTACGAGCTCTGGGAGCGGTTGGTGAAGGTCGACTACGAGGAGGTGGAGATCGTCCGCCTTCTGGCCATCCATGCCCAAGAGGAGAAGAACGTCGAACTTGCCGCCTCCTACTACAAGAAGGCCATCCACCGCCTCATCAAGCGGCGAGATACCTCAGCGGTGCGCCAGATCTTCAGTGCCCTCCTCTTTTTGGACGTCGAGCAGTTCGGCTACTTCATGGGGGTTGTCGAGCAGGTTGCCATTGAAAGCAAAAGCACGGCAGTTGCCCTACTGCGAGAGCTGGAGAGTGCCTTCAAAGACGATGTCGATACTCTGATCGAGATCCAAAAACAAATGCTGATGCTCGATGGCGAGGATAGCGTTGCCCGTGACAACCTGGTGCGCTCCTACAAGATCAAGTATAAGGACCACTCCCGACTGAAGAGCTGCTTGGAGTCCTCTCACCTGACCAGCAGCTTCAATCGCGACATCATCTATTCGATCGAGGACTTTGAGACGAACATCGCCTTTGACAAGGGGACCTTTGTCTTTCAGAACTCGACCAACCGCATCGGTAGGATCCGCTCGATCGACGAGAACGATGTCATCGTCGACTTTGCCGGCCAATCGACCAAGCAAGGCTCCCGGCTCTCGACCTCCATGGCCTTCAAGAGCTTGCAGGCTCTCGACCGTGGCCATATCTGGGTACTCAAGAGCGTGTTGCCCCGCGAGCGGCTCACCGACAAGGTCATGGAGGATATCCCCTGGACCCTGATGACCGTCATGCGCAGCTTCGAGGGGAAGATCAATCTCAAGGAGCTGAAGACTGAGTTGGTCCCCTCGATCCTTGCTGCCCGCCAGTGGACCAGCTGGCTTGCCAAGGCCAAGAAGGAGTTGATGACCAACCCCCTCTTTGACCTCAGCGTCAATGAGACCGATACCTATCTATTGCGGAATACACCGGTCAGCTATGAGGAAAAACAACTCTCAATCTTCCGTAGCGAGAAGGACATCTATGACAAGATCAAGTGCCTGAAGGAGTTCATCAGTAGCAAGGGCGACGTCGAAAGCGACTTCTTCTTTGAGATGGTGCGGTATTTCAGCGCAATGTTCTTTGAAGACAACGGCTCCTACAAACCGATCGTCGACGTCACTGACGCAACCTTCAGTGCCTACCTTCTGCTCAAGGATTTGGTTGTGCGCCAGAACATGAACTTCCTCAGCTGGCCTGAGAACCTCAGCTTCGCCACCCTCTATGAGCGGGCCGAACAACCTGAGGAGATCTTTGCGGCCATCAAGGACTCCGAGTTGAAGAAGAGCTTCATCGACCATGTCGTAGCCGAGGTTCCATCATGGAGCAAGATCCTGCCTGCCCTCTTCCCCTCCTACCTGACCAGCTACATCCCCGACATCTTTCGCCACTACAAAAAACAGGCGGATCTGGCAAAGATTTACAAAGATGCGGTTGAGAACTTCAAGGAGAAGAGCGCGACGCTTCTCTATCTGCTTAGAAGCGGAGACCCCAAGATCTGGGCAAAGAGCGGAGTCAGCGGCGAGCAACTGCTCTTCTCTGAGCTCCAGCTGCTCGATTACGCAAACCGCCTCATTGAGAACCGCAAGGATGTGACCGAGAACCGCAAGATCAGCAAGACCCTGATGAGCCTGCTCTTCGATGAAAAAGCGATCTTCAAGTACATCGAGGAGGGCAAGGAGGAGCAGGCACAGAAGGTCTACAGCCTCGTGGCCAATGTCTTCGCCCTACCTGGTGGACGGAAGATCGAGGTCAAGCATGCCATCAGTGAGCGCTTCCCAACCTTCCGCTTCTTCGATGAACCCACGTCCCTTGAAAAGGATGGGTGGATTCCAACCGGGCTTTTCTGCAGCCAAGCAGCCTTGGATGCAAAGAAGAGGGAGATGGAGCACATCCAGCATGTCGAACTGCCTGAGGTCGCCCGTGAGATCGGCAATGCCCGTGAGATGGGGGATCTACGCGAGAACAGCGAGTACAAGTATGGCAAGGAGAAGCAGACGCTCCTAACCAATACGCTGCGCCGCCTGGCCGAGGAGATCGACCGGGCGACGGTCGTCACGCGCGACAAAGTCGATCCGAGCCGGATTGGCTTTGGGACCAAAGCGGTGTTGTTTGACAACAAAAAGGGCAAAGAGGTCGTCTATACGATCATGGGTCCGTGGGAGTCCAATCCTGATGAGAACATCATCAACATCAGCGCTCCCTTCGGCCGCTCACTGGTCAATCGGCAAGAGGGAGAGCGGTTCGCCTTCACCCTCAACGACATCGACTACGACTTCACTGTCAGCAAGATCACCGTCGTCGACTTCTGATCAACAACGGCTCTGTAATACTACCCCTTCCCTCCTCGCTTGGCGAGGGCGGTAAGGGGTATGTTCATCAGCCGGTAGCTGATCAACACAAGGGCGAGGGCGCCTGTGCCCAAAAGCGCGAGGATGGCCAGGTTCGTGAGGTTTGACCCGCTTGCCCACCACGGTCGAGCCAACGCTCTGTACAGGGCTGAAACGCCCAAGAGTGGCAGGTTCGCTACCCCTATCCTCACAAGCGAGACGGCGAGGCTGCCGTCACGCAGTGGGTTGTACAGTCCTCTGAGCAGGACAGAGAGGATGGTTAGACCAACCAAAGATGCGATGCCCCCTGCTATTGGCAGGGCTATGATCCCAAATCCCAATCTCAGAGCTGTCCACATCAAGGTTATGTCCAAGAGATTTTGGATGATGACCACCACGGTCATGGCCCAGTATCGGCCGCTGCTATACCCTAAGCGCAGCATCAGGGCGTAAAAGGCCAACGGTGTCATGAACAACAGATAGGGGCGCAGCACATATGCAGTTGCCACGGTACTCTCACCGGTGAACAGGCCGGTTTGTAGGACAGTGGCGACGCTTTCGGCGCTGAGGGTATAGAGGATGATCGTGCTCGGTATCAATAAGGCGGCAAGGTTGGCCAGTGAACTGCTCATCAGGCTCTTGATCCGCTGCCAATCTTCCAGTGCCCAGGCCGCTGCCAAGAGCGGCAGGCTTACAGCGCTGATGGCGTTGAAGAAGACCCCATACGGGGTCTGGTAGAAGATCGTTGAATTTGCAAGGGCGGTGACACTACCGGTAGGCAGCTGGGAGGCAAAGCGGTAGGTGACCAGCTGGGTGATGACTTGCATGAGCATTCCCACCGACACCAGGGCCCACGCCTTCAGTACAGTAAAGAAGGGTGTGTCGTTGACTCTGAAGGCAGCGTTGAGGCGATAGCCATGGCGCCTGACTCCACCGTAGGAAACCGCTGCCTGCAAGAAGCCACCGCCTACGGTCGAAACCGCCATGCTCATCGCCCCCAGCGAGGGGGTGAGTGTCAGCACTCCGGCTATGACAACGATTGAAAAACAGAGCGGGGAGAGGTAGGCAACAACGAAGCTATGGTGGGATTGCAACACCCCACCGAAGATCGCCGCCATGCTGATGAAGAGCAGATAGAGCATGAACGGGGGCAATAGCTGCGCACCAAGGGCTATCTGCTCAGCGTTGAAGTCGCTGAGCAGTGCGATCAAGGGAGTACGCCAAACGTACGAGATGAGCACGATGGGGATGAAGAGCAGGATCTGGTAGGTGCACAAGAGGCGAAAGAGGTACAGGCGCTGTGCCCGTTCATCGACAACGCCCAAGGCGCTGAAGGTAGGGATCAGGGCGGAGTTCACCGCTCCCTCTCCAAAGAGCTTGCGGAAGTTGTTGGGGATATTGAAGGTGAAGTTGATTACATCGGCGGTACTGCCGCTACCGAAGACCTGGGCAAGGATGCGGGTGCGTAATACACCCAAGACCCGGCTGAGCAGCGTCGAGGCCATGATGATGGCGCTATTGCGCCCTGATTTATCGTGGGCCGTAGAATCGCTCAAGGTACTGCCTCTTAAACGACGCAAAGCGGTTCTCTGCAATGCTGGATCGAACCTCCTGCATGAAGGTGTAAAAATACGTCAGATTATGTAGCGTTGCCAGCATCGGACCGAGCATTTCACCGCTTTTGAAGAGGTGGTGGAGATAGGCTCGGCTGTAGGTTGTACAAGCGAGGCAGGAACATCCCTCCTCGATCGGAGCCTTGTCATAGCGGTGTATCGCCTTCTTCATCGTAATGACCCCATCACGGGTGAAGAGGCCGCCATTACGGGCCATGCGGGTAGCGAGGACACAATCGAACATATCGATGCCGTTCTCAACAGCCTCCAAGATATAGTCGGGGCTGCCGATGCCCATGACATAGCGTGGCTTGGTTCGAGTCACCTGTGCGGCGGTATGGGCGAGGAAGTGGGAGAACTGCTCTTTTGTCTCCCCTACCGATAGGCCACCGATGGCGATGCCATCAAAGTCCATCTCGTTGAAGTAGGCAGCGCTGGCGCTGCGCAGCTCCTCATAGAAGTTGCCCTGCACGATGCCAAAGAGCTTACCGGCAAACGCATCGCCGAGGGCGCTACGATGGCTCAGGGCCCGTTGTGCCCAACGGTGGGTCAGCTCCATCGCCTCCTTGGCCTTGCGAAAGTCGATCTGTGGTGGGGTGCAGACATCGAGTACCATGGCGATGTCACTGCCGATGACCCGCTGCGTATCCACCACGCTTTCAGGAGTGAAGAGGTGGCGGCTGCCGTCGATGTGGCTCTGAAATGCAACCCCCTGCTCCTCGATCTTGCGTAGGTTAGACAGGCTGAAGACCTGAAACCCGCCGCTATCGGTAAGGAGGTTGCCTCCCCAGCCGCTGAAGGTGTGAAGGCCACCGAACTGGTCTAGCACCTCCAGGCCCGGACGCAGGTAGAGGTGGTAGGTATTGCCGAGGATGAGAGAGTACCCGATAGCCTCCACTTCACGATGAAAGATTCCCTTGACCGTACCGGCGGTGCCAACGGGCATGAAGACCGGGGTCTCGACGGTCCCATGACCCAGTGTGAGCAGGCCAAGGCGTGCGCCGCTGGTTGTATCTTGATGTGTCTGTACAAAGATGCTCATTGAATTCCTCTGATGATCACTCGTTCTAGGAGTGCTACCAACAGTAGCACAATCATCGGAATTACCATAGCCCATACACTGTGCAACACCCCTTGGCGGGCCATGATCAGGGTGACCATCTGCACCACGTAGAAGATCACAGCGATGCTGACCGCCCCGATGATCGAAAAGAGGAGAATATTTTTCTTGTACCGATAGCTGATGGTCACCGCGATGATCACCAACAACAGTGGATTGAGAGCATCAAAGAGGCGCTTGGTGAAGTCGGTGGCCAGCTTTGCATAGCGTTCGTGATCGAGGACCTTGATGACCGCCAGGTAGTCAAGGGCCTGGGCGATCTCCATCGTCTTGATATCATCGCTGATGTTTTTGAAGTATGAAGGTTCAAGATTGAAGAGCTCAAGGCCCAGTGTCTGTTGCTGGATGCTTACCACCTCCTCATAGGAGGGGGGGACGCGCTGGATGCGCACCCCTTCAAAGACCCAATGACCAGAGCTCGGGTCCCAGTACGCTTTGTCGCTATCGATGCGGCTGTCTAGGTTGCCCTCTTCATCAAGGAGGATGAAGATCACTTGCCTCAGCTCATGGTCTTTGTCGTTGTAGTGCTTTGCCCAGACTACATAGCGCCCTACAGGGTCAGCGATGGTAAGGTTTCGGCTATCGTAGGTCGATCGTAGGCCAAAGAGTCCCTCCTCGATCGTTGTCCGCTTCTGTTGGGCAGGAATGAGGACCCACTCATAGAGGGCGAACTGGCCGACAGAGAGCAAGAGGGCGCACACTATGATGGGGATGATCAGGCGCCGATAGCTGATGCCGCACCCATAGAGGCAGATCATTTCGTTGTTGGCCTCAAGTTGGGAGAGGTAGTAAGTCACTGCAAAGAGTGCGGAGGGGCCGAGGGCGAAGATGATCGCCTGGGGGGTGTACAAGAGTGTCAGGTGTATGATCGTGGGCCAGCCGATGGAGCCGGTCAGGTAGGAGTCCAGATTCGTAAAGAGGTCGACAGAGAGGAGCATCAGGGTACAGAGAGCAAGGGTGACCATGCTCGTGGATAAAACTGTGGTGAACGACAGCCGATCGATAACCTTCATAGACGCCTCGTGACCACCAAGCCGATGATGCCAAGGCTGCCAAGGATGATGTTGGCAAGCCAGATCCACACTTCAACGGCGAAAAGCGTGGTGAAGATCTGCATCTGGCTGAAGAAGAGTATGTACCAATACGAAACGCTGGCCAGCATCGAGAGGCCAAAGCCGATGAGTCTGCCATGTTTCAGACGGAAGTGTGAGAGGGAGAAGGTGATCAGCACCAAAATGGTGCACGCCGAGCTGAGGGCATATTTTTTTGCCAGCTCGGCGCGGTAGTACTGATAGTAGAAGTTTCTGGGGCGATGGGCCTGTAGATCAGTGAGGGTCTGCTCAAGTGACGCAATGCGGCTACTGTCCTGCTTCAGACGCGCCTCATCGATCTGGGCCTGGGTGCGGGTGATTTTTTCTGCATGGCGGGCAAGCTCATCATCCAACTGTTCTCGACTTTCGCCGATCTTGGCCCTCAGCTCTTTGATGGAGAGTTGCGATGGCAAGGCACTGGCCAGGCTTGCCACCTGGGTTCCGAAGTTGAGCATGACCGTCGCCCGCTGGGCTTTGGAGAGGGTCCACCCATCATCTTGCTCGCTCTTGAGGATCGTCGGCTCTTCAACATCGAGGCGGTAGACAAAGGTGGCAAGGTCGGCGAGGGTGATCTCAGCTCGGGGAGCGGTGATGACCTGACCACTGCGAGCACCGCTCTGTTCGATCATCACCAGGTCGTGGATCGTAGACCCCTCGACACTGCGGTTCGTGATCGAACGGCTGCCTATGGTGTTGGTCGCATTGGCCCTGAGTTCGATCGTTGGCAGTTCACGCATCAAATCAGCGTAGAGGGCACGATACTGCTTGGCGCTGTAGGGAACCAGAACATCTGCGGTGAAAAAGGTCATGGCACTGAACAGCAGCGAGATGGCGATGATGGGAGTGAAGACGCGAAAGACAGAAATGCCGCTGCTCCGCAAGGCAAGCAACTCTCCGTTGGCACCCAGGTCTCCGATCACCATGCTACTGGCCGACAGGGATGCAAAGGGAAAGGTATAGAGAAGAAACTGAGGGATTGAGAGGAGGACGAGGACCAAGACCGAGGCGTAGTCTACCTGCTTGATCAAAATCTTCTGTGCGATCAAAAGGATTTGGTTGATGAAGAAGATGAAGAAGAAAAAGAAGAACGCCACAACAAACGAGAGCAGATACTCTCGGCTGCTGTGGCGATACACAAGGGTAAAACGCTGACTAGATGCCAAGGCTACACTCCTGTGGAACCGAATCCTCCGCTACCTCTGCTGCTGTCATCAAGCTGTAGCACAGCCTCGTATTGGGCATGGCTGTAGCGGCTTATGACCAGCTGGGCTATTCGGTCGCCATCGTTGATGACAAACGGCTTGGGGCCGTGGTTGATCAACAGAACCCCCACTTCCCCCCGATAGTCACTGTCGATGGTCCCCACCCCATTGAGCACTGAGATGCCGTGCTTCAAGGCAAGGCCGCTGCGGGCTCGGACTTGGCCTTCATAACCGGCAGGTATGCTCATGGCCAGGCCAGTAGGAACCAAAGCCCATGCGCCGCTTTCGATCACCAGCGCCTCATCGAGTGATGCGCTGAGATCAGAGCCGGCACTCTGAACGGACCCATAGCTGGGCAAGCGGGCGCCGGGACGCAGGACTTTGACCTTGACGGTGACCTGTTGGGTGTCCACCATCGATCCCCTACTTGCTGATCGCGTCGATGTAGCTGAGGTTGAGGCGGTTCTGGCGATCGATCTCAATGAGCTTGACCGGCACTACCTGCCCTACCTTGAGTACTTCATCAACACTCTGCACCCGTGTCTTGCTGAGCTTGGAGATGTGGCAAAGCCCCTCCTTGCCCGGCAGGATCTCGATGAAGGCACCGAAGTCCATGATCCGCTTTACCGTTCCCTGATAAATGCGGCCGATCTCCGGCTCCTCGATGATGCTCTTGATCAGGTCTTTGGCCATCTGAGCGCTGGCGTTGTTGCGCCCATAGATAGTGATGGTCCCGTCGTCGGCGATATTTACCTCAGCACTGCTCTGGCTGGCGATCGCCTTGATCGTCTTGCCACCGGTACCGATGACTGCCCCGATCTTCTCCTCATCGACCTTCATCGTCAGGATCTTCGGTGCGTATTCGCTGATCTCGGCCCTGGGCTTGTCCAAGGTCTTCTCCATGATCGAGAGAATGTGCATCCGCCCTGCCTTGGCCTGCTCTAAGGCCTCTTTCATGATCTGTGGTGTGACACCGGCGATCTTGATGTCCATCTGGAAGGCGGTGATGCCCTGGCGGGTACCGGCGACCTTGAAGTCCATGTCACCGAGGTGGTCCTCCTCACCGAGGATATCGCTAAGGACAACATACTTGGCGTAGTCAGCGCCCTCGGTGATCAGGCCCATGGCGATACCGGCTACCGGCGCCTTCATTGGCACTCCGGCGTCCATCATGCTGAGCGTTCCTCCACACACCGATGCCATCGAGGAAGATCCATTGGACTCCATGATCTCGCTGACCACGCGGATGGTATAGGGGAACACGTCCTTGGAAGGCACCATGGCCTCAAGGGCCCGTTGGGCGAGGTGGCCGTGGCCGATCTCGCGCCGCCCGGTTCCAAGCCTTCCGGTCTCCCCTACCGAGTACGGGGGGAAGTTGTAGTGGAGCATGAACGACGAGAAGCTCTTCTCTCCGTCGATGGTGTCGAACATCTGCTCATCGCTTGCTGTTCCGAGGGTGGTGACAGCCAGGGCCTGGGTCTCACCTCGGGTGAAGAGCGCAGAGCCGTGGGTGCGCCCAAGAAGGCCCACCTCACACGTGATCGGACGGATCTGGTCGACCGCTCGACCATCGGTGCGCACTCCCTTGTTCAGGATCGAAGCGCGTAAGATCGTGTATTCGAGGTCCTCAAAGAGGGCGGCGAACTGCTTGGCACGCTTTGGATCTTCCTCGATCAGGGCACTGTACTTCTCTGCAAGCTCTGCCTGGACCGCTGCAAGCGCTGCATGGCGCTCCATCTTGCCACGGACAAAGGAGGCCTTTTCCACAAGCGGGGTTGCCTCGCCCTTGATGGGCTCAAGCCAGGAGAGGTCTGCGCTCACGGCAGTGATGGGAAGCTTCTCTTTGCCTGCGAGCTTTGCCAGCTCAAGCTGGGCGTCACAGAGACGGGTGATGACCGGCTGGGCCATGGCAATCGCCTCGAGCATCACCTCTTCACTCATCTCCTTCGCCCCACCCTCGACCATCGTGATTCCATCACGAGTTCCGGCGACGACGATGTCGAGCTTCGATGCCTCGATCTGCGCGAAGGTCGGGTTGATGACATACGAGCCATCGACAAGACCGATGCGCACCGCAGCGATCGGGCCGGCGAAGGGGATGTCGCTGATCACTACCGCGGCGCTCGCTGCATTGATGGCGATGATATCCGGTGTATTGCTCATATCGGAGGAGACAACGGTGGGAACAACCTGGATCTCCCTGCCAAACGCCTTGTCAAAGAGCGGGCGCATCGGGCGGTCGATAAGGCGGCTTACCAAAATTTCCTTGTCCTTGGGACGGGCCTCACGCTTGAGGAACCCACCGGGGATCTTGCCTGCGGCATAGAACTTCTCATTATATTCGACGCTGAGGGGAACGTAGTCGAGCTCCTCATTGGGTTGCTTGCCAGCACATACCGTCGCAATGACTGCACTGCCCTCATATGAGGCATAGACGGTGCCGTTGGCTTGTTTGGCGATTTTCCCGGTCTCGAAGACCAGGTCGGCATCGCCGATACGAACCGATACTTTCTTGACTTCCATGTTCTTATTCCTTTCTTTTCGTTCTTGTGCGTTCGGTGCACCAGTTGTATTCAAAACAAAGAGCTCCCTCGGCCTGAAAAGCCAACGGAGCTACACAGACGATTGTGAGTTGAGTCCCCACCCTACTTCCGCAGGCCAAGGGAAGCGATCAAGGAGCGATACGCCTCGATGTCCTTGTTGCGAAGGTACTTGAGCAGGCGTCTGCGCTGTCCGACCATCTGCAGCAGACCGCGGTTGCCTGCATGGTCCTTTGGATTCTTCTTGAAGTGCTCCTGAAGGTCGTTGATGCGTGCGGTGAGCAAGGCAATCTGTGCTTCGGTGGACCCGGTGTTCTTTGCATCGCCGCCATAGGTCGCGATGATCTCTTGTTTCTGTTCCTTTGTGATCATGAAACATTACTCCTCTTGGCGATCAGGCCAAGTCTTTTCGTACCTGCACTGCCTGCAACGTTGCTGTCCTGTTGGGGCGTAAAGCGTAGGTCGTCCTCAGTAAGACAGACCACGCCCGCCACAC
>LVBE01000137.1 GCA_001603105.1 Spirochaetales bacterium Spiro_03 | reverse complement strand
CGGTCGCATCCGCGATCGCCTGGCGAGTCGCCGCGGCAAGCTCTGGGGGTGGGGATTCCAGGTCGAATTGCTCACTCAGGCGGCGAAAAGGCTGCGATCCTCTTGGGCCAACTCCACCAGGGTGTCCACCAGCGCTGCCTTCGTCTGTTTCAAAAGCGACTTGCGCAGCCTGGGGACAATGTCACTCGTCTTGGCAACCTGTTTCACTCGACGCTTGCCCATGGTTCATCGTCTCCAGCGTTTCTCGATAATTCCACGGCAGCCAGTTCCCCGGGGCCACGGCCACACGGTCCGCGTGCCGCTCGATCGTCGTGAGGTACTCGAACGGCTTGCCGAAGCAGTTCCTCGAACACCGACTCGGCCCGCTCGGCCTGGGCAGCAACGATGTCCCACTGCGTTGAGGCGGGCAGGGGAACGCCCAGATTCTCCTGCAATATCTCGTTCCGGTGAAACGGCACCCCGGTCCCGTACTTCAACAGGGCAATCATGCTGCCCACCGTTGCGTCGTACTTCTCCCCGCACGACTCGGCAGGCGGCTCGGCGGTGAACACCACGCCACACAGATTGCAGCGGAGCTTCTGGAGGGAATACACCCTCGCGCCCACCGGCGGCTGGCCCATCAATCGCACCAGCACCCCAGGCCGGTTCGTCTCGTAGACCGTCCCTTCCTCGCACTTCGGACAGGGGTCGCCCGGAGCGACTCATGATGCACTTCGATCCGCTCGGCGCCGGTGTAGGCCGCGGCCCCGTTGCGGCCATGGTTCTTGCGCGACGACTCCGCGGGCGGTTCTGCATCGCCTTCCGGAGACGCCGTCGAACCGGCCTCCTTCAACGACGCGGACGAAGAATCCTTCTTCGGCCCCACCACGATCGCGGTCTTCTCGGTGCGCGCGCCAAACAGCATCTTCCGCAACCGCTGGAGCGTGGTGTTCTTGTCGCCCACCGCGAAGAACAGGCCGACATACGACTCGATCACCTTGCGGATCGTCTCGTAGTCGTCGGCATGGAGGTCTTGTGCCTCGACACGCCGCAGGATCTCTTCCAGCTTGTCCATGTCCAGCTCGATGATCGTCGGTTTCGTTGGCATCAGCATACCAGCCACCGCCGTCTGCGAAAACTGCCACCCCCTCGCCAAGAGCCACGAACCACTGGATGCGTCGCGATGCCGATCCCGATGTCGATTTCGCACGCGCAGCAGTACCACGGACCGGGAGCCAACGCAAGAGCAATTCCAGACGATCGTGGGCGATCTACCGCGACAGGCCGCCTCAATCCACTGGCCCCACCGGTCGCCAGAGCGGCGCGGCCTGCGCGGTATCGGGATTGCCCGCCGACAGAAGCACCTGCATCTGATGGGCTGCCAGGGCCTTGCTCGCCCCCTTCTTGTCGGTCGGCCACCAGCGGAACTTGCCACTGGACAACCGCTTGTGGCAAAGCCAAAACCCCTGGCCGTCGTACACCAGGATCTTCAAGGCCGTCGCCGAGCGATTGCGAAAGACGAATACCCAGCCGCTGAGCGGATCGTGTTTGAGCACATCCTTGCACAGCCGGGCCAGGCCATCGATCCCCCGGCGAAAATCGGCGGGCTCGATGGCCGCCACGATCCGCATCTGCGGGGCGATCTGGATCATGGCCCAGGATTCCAGAAGCTGCGGCTCAGCGCCGCCAGGTCCGGCATTGCGAAGCCTTTCAGACCAATGCGCATCTTCGCCCCCGCCGCGTCCTCCAACTCCAGCATGCACTCGCCCAAACCGCCCGGACCAGGGGGCGACAGTTCCAGAAAGGCTGGAACCGAAAAGCCATTCCCGGGATCGGCGACAACAGGGGCTTGCCGTTCAACCCGCCTCTTGAGCGAGTAGAGTAGTCCAGCCGCAACGCTCGGCTAGTCCGATGAAGCCCACACCTACCCACCAGCTTCACCGCCGCAGCCCACAGTGTGTCGGGAATTCGCGATCGGCTTCGATGCGTTCGACGCCACTGCTCGAACCGTCGCCGAACAGCTTCCATCTCTCTGGATGGGTCGTGAATCTTGCTGGCACGCATCGGCTGTCCTCCCCAAGGCCCCGTGTCGACAGCCCACGATACCACACGCCTCAAAACAATTCATACACAGCTGCCGGAAGGACACGGTTTCTCTGAGCCCAAACGATACACTGTAGTATCGAACATCGACGTGCGTCGTCATTTCTAACGCGTAGGCAAGGCGAGGATCAGGCTCGCGGCAAATAATGAGG
>LVBE01000136.1 GCA_001603105.1 Spirochaetales bacterium Spiro_03 | reverse complement strand
ATGATTTTTTTAAGAGTTTTATGGGTATACACAGAAAAACTTTAAGAGGGGCCTGAAAACTCTCTTTGGTGACGGACAGCAAGAGTCCTTTCTGCTTTTTGCCTTCTCTGATTACCTTGCCTATATTTGAGAGATGCCAATGTTGAACTGGAGGCGATTCTTGCCTCTTGTACAGCGTGTTGTCACGACCGCCCTCGCTCTGTTTGTCCTCTATCTGTTGGTGGGCGGCATCTTCATCTTCTTAATCCATACCCCTGGGGGTAGGTCACGGCAAGAGATCGATGCCTCACACTTCTTTGGAAACGGTACTGGCGTCGATAAAGCTCTGGTGGTCGAAGAGCGGATGAATTCAGCTGTCGCCCGCATCAACCTGATCGAGGCAGCCCACTCGAGCATCAACCTTGCCTACTACGCGGTCCATGACGGATTGTCTAGTGACCTCTTCTACGCCGCCCTTCTGGAGGCGGCTGACCGAGGAGTCACCATCCGTCTGCTCTTCGATGGTATGTTCCATAACCTCAAAGGGCGCGGCAAGAGGACCCTACACGTTTTGCTATCCCACCCCAACGTGTCGGTTCGGTTCTATGAGCCGGCCAACCTGCTCTTGCCATGGACGCTGAACAACCGCCTCCATGACAAAACCCTGATCGTAGATGACACCTACGCCCTCATCGGAGGACGCAACATCGGCGACAAGTACTTTCTCGAACCCTATGGAGGCAAAGCGGTACAGGATCGCGATGTGTTGATCATCAACACGACGAGGACATTGGAGAGCGCAAGCGTTCTCTCTTCATTCTCGCACTACTACAACCGACTTTGGGAGAGCCCCTACACCAAACAGAAAAAGACTTATGTACGCAATCACGACATAGACGTTGAAAGACAGCGCCTGCTCAATCGCCTTGGTACGGTACGCAGCCAGTACCCTACCCACTTTCCCGACCCGATCGACTGGCAGGCGTGGGCAGTGGCGACATCCAAGATCAGCTTGGTCACCAACCCGATCACGCGCCTGAACAAAGAGCCAGTGGTGCTGCTCAGCCTGAGCGCCCTTGCCGCCCAGGCCCGTGAATCGGTGGTGATCCAAAGCCCCTACATCATTGTCAACACGCCCATGAGGCGCGACCTTACCCTCTTTGAAGCGGATGTCAAGAGTACGGCGATCACCAACTCCAGGGTATCATCTCCCAACCTCTTCGCCCTTTGCGGGTATTTGAAGCGGCGCCCGTCGCTCATCGAGGCCTTTGACGAGGTGTATGAGTATCATGGAGTGGGCTCAATCCATGCCAAGAGCTACCTTGCAGACGATCGCTTCTCGGCAATCGGTTCATTCAACCTCGATCCGCGCTCAGCGTACCTGAGTTGTGAGAGCATCGTCGTCATTGACAGCCCGAGCCTTGCCCGTTCACTGCGTACCCATATGGAGGCGATCATCACCCAAAGCACCATTGCCACTAGAGGAAAAGCCGAGCAAAAAGGGCCGTGGTACAAGGCGCTCATCGTCTCCATTCTCAATGTGGTGCTCTATCCGTTCAGCGCGTTTCTCTAGCGCTGATAGTATGATTTTGTTGGTCCTGAGATAATCTTATCAATTATCTTG
>LVBE01000135.1 GCA_001603105.1 Spirochaetales bacterium Spiro_03 | reverse complement strand
TCCATCCTCTATGAGCATGGTGCAGATATCTTCTGCAATTGCAGGGGCACTGGTAAGCCCTGGAGAGTCAATTCCTGCCGCTTGATAAAACCCAGGAGTCTGTGTTCTGCCTATGATGAAATCTTTGGTATCAGAGGTTGCCCTGACTCCTGCAAAATATCTGATCAAAGATGAAAGATTCAAAGTCGGAACACTTAGCTTTGCCTGTTCATACACCGCTTTGAGCCCTTCATAACTATTGCCTACATCCTCTCTGTCACGGGTCTCCTCTGCATTGGGCCCGATCAGCAGATTATTCCAGGTTGTAGGGGAGATGAGCACCCCTTTCCCCTTTTCAGTTGGGGTCTGGAAGATCACTGAGTTGAAAGCGCTGCCTGCCCCTCTTTTGAGTAGGAGGTATTCACCCTTTCTTGGGATGATGCTAAACGTCTTCTCACCCACCATCGCAGCTATTGCATCACTGTACAGGCCGGCTGCGTTCACGACAGCCTGAGCGCAATATACACGATCTTCTGTGAATACGTTCAGCACATCCCCATCTTGTTCGATGCCGATGACGTTGCTGTTGCATCGTATATCAATGCCATTGGATACAGCTGTTTCAGCGAAGGCAACAGCAGCCTCATAGGGGCTCACTATACCAGTCTCTTCACAGTACAGAGCTGCGGTCACCCGCCCATTGACCAGCGGCTCTCTACTCCTTACTTGACTGGGGGTAAGGATTTCAAGCCCCTCGACTCCATTGGCTCTCCCATTTTCCAGAAGATCGTGGATCGATTGCTCATCGCGTCCATCAAAACCAAGTACCAGCGATCCGATCCGTCGATACGGAAAGCCAAGTCGCTCAGAAAGGTTGCGGTACATTCTGTTGCCCCGTATGGAGTAATAGCCTTTGGCAGTGTTGTGCTTTGCAGTATAACCGCCGTGGACAATACCGCTATTGGCCTTTGTCGCTCCACAGGACACATCTTCTGCTTTTTCCAGAACAAGAACTGACTTCTCATAGCAGGAGAGTTGGTATGCTAGCGCACTGCCTACGATACCTGCGCCAATAATTATCACTGAATACTGGGTTTTCATACTGGCTTGAATGTATCACAGCCTTTGGCTATCGACAATAAAAAGGAATAATCCCTCAGCGGGCTACTTGATAGTACAAGAATCTTCTCGCAACACTTCAGGCTCTCGACCTCTCGTATTCAGGTCTTTGCAAGGTTTGGGCCTATTGGTTGGTAATGCTTTATCGGGATACTTACTCGGTAGGGAGTGATGTGCGTACGATTGGTCGGTTAGTTGAGGGTGATGCGATCTCGGTTCAGAGACAGGATGTCTTCTTGTTGCAGGCGAGCGAGTTCGCGGCTGACTGATGTGCGGGCACAGCCTAGCTGTTGGGCAAGTTCGGTCTTTGTGATCGGCAGCACTATGGACTTGGAGCCTTGCTGATCTGCAAGAGTGTGGAGATAGGAGAGCAGGCGCTCGCGCAGCGAGAGTGTTGAGAGACGATTGACAGTGGTGCCCAGCATATGGGCACGGTCAGATATGAGGGCCAACAAGGTTGTGAGGATCTCTCTGCGCTCTTCGCATAGCGAGAGCACCAGATCTCGTTTCAGATGAAAGATCGTACACCGCGTCTTTGCCACCACCTGCATGGGAAAGCAGTTGTTGCGTCCAAACAACAGCGTCGCTCCACAGCTCTCCCCTACCCGTAGCTCCTGGGCGGTGTAGAGCCGCCCCTCATCATCCAGGTTCTGCAGTGACACCACCCCCTCGATGATGATGGCCAGCGTCGTGCATACATCGCCTTGGAGGGCGATGATCTGGTTCTCGTGGTAGGTGATATAGCGAGCGCGCCCTTCTTTGACAAAGCGATCACGCTCTTCTTGGCTGAACCATAGCTGTGGTACCTCTGAGTGTAACATAGGTCACAGTCTAGTGTATTCATCTTCGCTATACTAGGGGGACATTGAACGCAACCAAGGAGCACATATGAAAAAGAGTATCCAACGAACAGTGCAGGTGCTGAGCCTCGCGCTCTTTGTAGTCTTGCTCATCAAGGGCAAGGTGCAGCTCTGGATGGCCATCTTCGTCGCATCGACACTCTTGGCCCTCCTTTTCAGCCGGTTTTATTGTGGATGGATCTGCCCGATCAACACGGTTATCAGGCCGATCAGCTGGGCCAAGAAGAAGATGAAGATCAAGCGCATGAAGATGCCATCCTGGATTGAGCGCGATTGGCTTCGATATCTCACTCTCATCCTCTTTCTTGCAACAATGGGCTTTGTCTTCAAGACCGGAAAGAAACTGCCGGTGCTGCCAGCGCTGCTAGGCCTAGGGGTACTGCTCTCCCTGCTCTTTGATGAGGCGCTCTGGCACCGCCACCTCTGCCCCTATGGGACGATCTTGAGCTTCACCGGCCGCTTCTCAAAGAAAGCAATGCGCATCGATGGGGAGCTTTGCAACAACTGCCATCGCTGTAGCCGGGTCTGTCCCTCCAATGCCATCATCAAGGACGAGAAGCACCAGATCATCAAGAAAGAGTGTCTGGTCTGCCATGAGTGCGAGCGTGTCTGCACCAAGGATGCGATCAGGTACCGGTAAGCGAACCAAAAAGCCAGCATCTGCTACGTGGTATGCAGATGCTGGTTTTATTAAGGGCCCTGCGCTGTCTATCGATCAGATCAGTGTTGCCAGCTGATCGGCCACATCAAGGATATCCAAACCCTTGGTGAACGTAAGGCAGGTTCCGCTTGGATGACGTACCTTCTCTACCCAGCGTGGTGGAATGCTCGCCAAGGTGTATTTTGCTCCGAGGATAGCACCGCATACTGCTCCGATCGTATCGGCATCGCGACCGTAATTGCCCGTCATCGCTTCCGCAAGGTCGAGGGCAAGCACCTGTATCGTCGAACCAAGATAATGGCTAAAGCCAGTAAATGAACCGAATCCCACTGCCTGCTTGCCCAAGCCAATACAATATTCTGCGCTGCCGGTAATCGAGAAGTCGGCAAGAAGCAGTACTCTCAAATCTTTGTTCTTCACCGGTGAGTTGCCTTCGCCGACAATACCAATTCCTCATAGAACGCACTCTCTAGCAAAGGATTGGAAAAGGAGATCTCTTGCATTGCGAGTCAGTGACCACCATGCCGTCTAGCATTACTGTCTGTGTTGCTCACATACGGGTGAATGGTAATCGACTCGCCACTGAAGCGCTCTGTCTTCAAGAATAAACGGCGATAGAAGCTTCAGGTCCACACCCAATCCTTTCTAAAAACCATCATATGAATCAAAGGTGGTGTTTCCACTCTGGCAATCTGCCTCAGACGAGAGTATACTTTTTTGTTATCCTGGAACTTGTGAGGAATCTTCTCTCCCCACAGGTCTCGGAGAGGAGGAAGAGTGATGAAAAAATATCTGCGAACATTGATGGTACTCTTGTTA
This sequence comes from Spirochaetales bacterium Spiro_03, assembly GCA_001603105.1. Lineage (GTDB taxonomy): Bacteria > Spirochaetota > Spirochaetia > Sphaerochaetales > Sphaerochaetaceae > Sphaerochaeta. The sequence goes on along the minus strand of LVBE01000135.1, from coordinate 2,305 downwards.
TTGGTCAGCACAGCCTTCATGGCCGTTGCCCAGCCGATCACGGAGCAGAATCCACAGATTGTCCAATTGGACATCTACTCAACAAATGCCTTACATGGGAGGGTTGAAGCCGACGGTGGGGCGGGCATTGCATTGCTGGGCTCCTATATCAAGCACTTTCGAAACCAGAACCCACAGATGATCATGCTCGACGCCGGCAATGCACTACAAGGAACCGCGGTCTCGACGACCTTCGACGGCAAACCAGTCATCGAATTTTTCAACATGGCTGGCTACGATGCCTTCAACATGGGAAACCATGAACTAGACTGGAAGCCTGCGGACCTAGCACGGATCATGAAGGACGCGACCTTCCCCTTCTTGGGAGCCAACGTCATCACTCGCGATGGCAAGCCTGCCGGCTTTACCCAGCCCTACACTATTATAAAACGGGATGGGCTGTCGATCGGCATCATCGGCCTGATCGATCCATCGCATTACAACAGCATCGCCTCTTCTTCATTGGAGGGTTTGGCGTTCATGAATGCAGCCCTCACAGCCAACCATTATATCCCCGAACTCAGGGCACGGGGCGTTGACGTTGTGATACTGCTGGCGATGGTTCCTGGATGGACCGACGCCGATGGAACGGCCTCTGGCAACCTGATCGACCTCGCTCACGCTGTCCCCGACGCCGATGCGATTGTTGGGAGTCTCCACAATGAGGTCGCAACAATCGTTGATGGCACCCCCGTGGTCCTTGCGTGGCGATACGGCGAGAAGCTTGGCCACATCACCTTGGCATATGACACGGCCAACCGTCGAGTGGTCTCATCAAGTGCCGAGCTCATCGATGTGATCAACGACCCACTGAAGCTTGGGCCCGACAGCGCCATCGCAGCCATGCTCGACGGCTATGTCCAACTGCTCAAAGAGGCCAATACGAAGGTGATCGGACAGGTGGACAAGGACCTGATCCGAGGTTCTGGTGAGACGGCGATAGGCAACTGGATCGTCGATGCGATGAACGAGAGCGCCCACAGCCAGATTGCCTTCACCAACCCCGGAGGCATTCGCGCCGACCTTAAAGCGGGTCCGATCACCGGCAATGACATCTACGAAGTATGCCCATTTCCCAACACCATCTGCACCACCACGATGCAGGGTGAGCAGCTGCTACGCTTCCTTGAACAGTGTGCGACTATCGGACCGATTCCCATCTCTGGCTTGAAATTTGGCTTTGACAAGAGCCGCAGTGAAGGCTCTCGCTTGGTCTTTGCCACCCTGATGGATGGCACCCCGATTCAAAAGGATGCGTTGTATGCAGTGACCACCAACAGCTTCCTCAAAGACGGAAAGGACGGATACACCGTCCTCGGTGAGAATACTGGATGGGTCGACACCTCGGTCTTGATGCGCGATGCGATGACGCAGTACGTCCAAAAATATGGCACCATCCGCACCGCCTTGGACGGCAGAATCGTAGACCTTACCAAGTAAGCAGGGCTCTTGATAGCCTGACCGGCGGCACCTGGTTGCTGCCGGTTTTTTTCACCAGTCTCTGAGGCCGTGCTATACTGCAGCGATGAAACACTCTCCTGCTCCACAATTGACGAGGGGTGAGAACATCACCCAAGCGGTGAAGTTCACCCTCTTCTCCATCAGCGCCGGCATCATCGAGGTCATCGTCTTCACCCTCCTCTTTGAGGCAGCTGGGTATGCGTACTGGCCAAGCTACCTCTGCGCCCTGATCGCCAGCGTCCTCTACAACTTCACCCTCAATCGTCGCTATACCTTCAAGAGTGCAGCCAACGTGCCCAAGGCAATGGGCCAGTTGGCGATCTACTACCTCATCTTCACCCCCCTCTCCACGTGGTGGGGTGACGCTCTGGTGGCTGTAGGAGTGTGGGAGTATGCTGTCCTCGGGGCGACGATGGTGGTCAATCTTGTCACTGAGTTTGCTGTCAATCGCTTCATCATCTACCGTTCTTCGATGAACACCCGGACAGTAAGAACACCGAAAAGCCAAAAGGCCGGCACAATATCCTAATATTTTACTCACAAATCGAAATTTCCATCGTATACTAAGGTGATAAAGGGAAGTAACCGTGAAGATTCAGAAACAACAAGCGATGCGTTCTGTCCTCTACGCCCTCGCCCCCTTGTGCCTTGCCTCAATCTATTTTTTTGGCTGGCGCTTTTTGGCGGTTTTGGCAGTGACGCTGGCCACCGGCCTATTGTGCGAGTGGCTCATGGCTCGTCGGTATGGGTATAAGATCACCGAATCACTGTATGTCTCATGCACCCTCTTCGCCCTCTCCTTGCC